>JAKBAL010000084.1 GCA_021809225.1 Pseudomonadota bacterium
GTGTCATTTGATGTTAAGCTTCCTTTATAAGATGAACTCGCGAAAAACATATAGAATGAGCTGTCCTCAAAGTCAAGAACACGTAGATATTGGCCAGCAATTCTCGCTCAAGAAATTAAAAAAATATTAAAAAATGAGAAACGAACGAAAGGGTTCCCTACTGGGGGCTGCATTTTAAAGTTTACATTCAAAGGCTATCAAAAACATCCACACAACTTTGGTGTTAATTAGTATAAATGAATGTTATATTGTAATTATAAGTATTTTTACTCTCTTTTTTAGATCATGCTCCTACAAAAAAACCTGCCGCTTCTTCATTACCCAACACTTGGGTGAGGCAGGGACTCTACTTCAGTCGAACATAATGCTTTAAAAACTGATCCCGGCTTTCCCAGCGAAGGATGTCGTCTGTTTGGCTACTTTCAATGAAAACAAAGTTCTCATCGTAATTTTCTTTCTTATGGGGAGAAGGGGAACCTTCTATAAACTTGCTCCCTTGACCTTTTCCGACATAGGCACCAATTCCACTTTCTCCATGACTGATGAGAATAAGAGAGACATAATTAGGGTTTCGATCTCCTGTCTGTGGAGAAGCCAAAACTGCCCCTCCTTCCTCTTTGTTTACGGTAATAAAACCACCTCCTTCATGATGAAGAGCTGTTTCCTTTTTTGTCAGCTCTGGCTCTACTACGTATGTCATGAGGCGTTTAAATCCATCTCTTGCGAAAATTTCACTGATACCTAGGGATTTAAAAGGAATAATGCCCCTTGCTTTTTGGCCACGACATTGAATTTGGACAAGTCCATAGTTAGAGCCTGTTGCCTGAGGATCGGCAGGACAAGGAAATCTTTTGTTTTTTTCTACATAAGCTGCAATGGCATTAAGCGCGTAGTCTTGATGGTTGCGTGTCTTGACAGTCGCCGTTCTACTAATATGGGACGTTAAAATAGGCAAGCTTACACCCCCAATGATGCCTAAAATCACAAGAACAATCGCTAACTCTAAAAGAGAAAACCCTGCTTCCTGGCATAGGTTAGAGTTGGAAGAAGAGAGCACACGCTGCCTCATGATCTTCAATGTTATATGTTCCATCCTCTTTGATACAAGAATGAGCCTCCATATCGGCTCCATCCATAGCACGAACTTTTCCAGAGGTGGGATGACCATTATCCATTTTTTTGTCTATACTCATGGCCTGAGTAGGCGTTAGTAATCCTCCATCACCATGATCTCCGTGCTTTTTACCAAGGATAAACCAAAGGCCGCTAAATCCATGGGGGTTGTTCTCAACGGTGAACCCACCCCCTAAAGAGGATTCAGGAGCCCCTTTCCCAAATTCTCCTACATTTTGCTCTCCTACCGGTCCAGGACTTCCAATGAAGCCTGCTTCTGCAAGATGAGACCAAAAGGCCAAAGCTTCAGTTCCTGCTGCAAGCCCTGCCCCTTCGACAACACCATTCCCATTTCCATCTCGAAGATTAGGCTTAATTTGTGTTGAGGCTTTATTAAAATCCCCTGGAAGGGAATCATATTTATCAAGGAAAGCGCTGGTTGCCATTCGAAGCTCGTTGAGCTGGGACATAACGCGTTTAAGACGCGCACTTTCAATCAGATCCCTACCTTTTAAAATACCCGCCATTAAAAGTCCCATGATGATCAGGACGACAGCCAATTCAATCAAACTAAAACCAGCTTGAGATTTTTCTTTTTTATTCATGCTGTTTCTCCCTTTTGGAGATAGTTTGCCTCCTTCTTTTGAGAAGGTAAAGTTATTTAATGAATTAGATTACATGAGACTTATAAGTTAATTTGATGAAATTTATGTAGATAAGTGTTATTGCACCAGCTTTGCTTTTTTAAGAACAGCCTGTTGGCGCGTCTCAAGAGCTGTTGCTGAAAAATCTTGAATGAGTTCTTCAAAAAGCTTGTGCCAGTTCACGTTCGCTTTTAAATGCATAAAAACAGATCCCAATCCCACAGCCGCACGATCCATAAACACAAACTCACGAGGGGGTTTAACTCCTCCTCCGCGTTTGAGTTCATCAAGGACAGCTTTTGCGACTTTCCGTCCCTTAAGACCTGAATGGGTTTCGTCAATGGGGCGTATTCGATCATCTAGAAGAGGTTCATACAAAAACTGTGCCCAAAGATTTAAGGCTTCTATCAATTCCTTGTTGATGTCTTTAAAGCCCCACGTGCGATAGGCATGAACGGCCAATTCCTTATCCCCAGTTTGCAAGGCTTTATAAAGATCTAAAACACCTTGAATAAGGGGAGCATTAAAAATACGAATACATCCAAAATCAAGAAGGTTCAGTTTTCCCTGTGCGCTCCATGAATAATTCCCAAGATGAGGATCCCCATGTAAAATGCCATACCGATAAAGGGGATAATACCAAACCTTAAAAAGAGCAGTTGAAACTTCATTTCTTAATGCTTGTGACGCATCAACAAGGGTTAATAATTTCTCTCCTTCCAGCCAAGACATCGTTAAAAGACGTGGGGTCGTGAGAGCATCGGTAACTTCTGGAACTTCAGCAAAGGGGAAGACGGAGAGTATTTCTGTGAACAGCTTCATATGTTTGGCCTCGAGAAGATAATCCAGTTCTTCTCGCAAACGATCTCCAATCTCGAGCCGAAGATTTTCTGTGTCCAGGGCTCCGTTATATATTTCAAAAGACTTTAAGATGAACTTAAATTGGTTTAAATCGGCTTCGACGGCTGAGCCCATTTCAGGGTATTGCAGTTTGCAAGCAAGAAGATGGCCCGTCAGATCGGTAGCTTTATGGACTTGTCCTAGGGAGGCTGCTGCAGAGGCGTTTTGTTCAAATTCCAGGAAGTTATTTCGCCACTCCGGTCCTAATTCTGTTTGCATGCGCCTTTTGACAAAAGGCCATCCCATAGGAGGGGCATTGGATTGGAGCTCAAGAAAAGCAGTGGCATATTCTTCCGGCAACATATCAGGAACGGTTGCCAAAATTTGGGCGATTTTCATTAAAGGTCCCTTGAGATGGCCCAATGTTTCCTTGAGGTCTTCTGCATGCTGAGGTCCATCAATAGAAAAGCCAAGATAGCGGTCGCTAAAAAGACGACCCATAAGACCGCCCACTGCCGTTGTCACGTTTGTGTATCGTTTAAGGCGACCGGTAAAAGAATCTTCGCTCATTGATCTTGTGAGGTTTTGATGCTGGCAATACGAAGGATGTTAGTTGTTCCTGAAACACGAAAAGGGACCCCCGCAGTTACCACAATCCAGTCATCACTCTGTGCAAATCCTTCTTGCTCAGCCACAAGGCAAGCATTTCCAACAGCTTCTGAAAAGCTTTCGACCTCCTGACTTTTCACGGAATGAACACCCCAAACAATTGCAAGTTTACGGGCGATTGTTAACTCGGGTGTAATGGCGAGAATAGGAGCTTCGGGACGTTCTCGTGCCGCTCTGAAAGTGGTGGCTCCCGTGCTTGTGAACGTTACGATGGCGGCGGCTCGGATAGTGTGAGCCACCTGACGAGCTGCTGCAGTAATTGCGTCCGATGGTGTTGATTCTGGTTCAGGTAAGCTCGCTTCCTGCATTTTACGGTAAAAAGGGTCTTGTTCCACTTGAGTGATAATGCGATTCATGATTGTTACGGATTCGAATGGGTGGTCCCCTGAAGCGGACTCTGCCGAGAGCATAACCGCATCGGAGCCATCATAAATGGCCGTTGCCACGTCAGAAGCTTCTGCGCGCGTTGGTGTGGGTGACTTAATCATAGACTCTAACATTTGTGTAGCAACCACGACTGGTTTCCCAGCTTTTCGGCAACATCGGACAATCCGCTTTTGAATAATGGGGACTTCCTCAGGTGCCATTTCAACGCCTAAATCACCACGAGCCACCATAATAGCATCAGATAGAAGGACAATCTCTTCTAAATGCTCGATTGCGAGGGGCTTTTCTAGTTTAGAAATAATGCCGGCTTGATTACCGATCAGCTCTCTGGCTTCAAGGACATCTTGAGGACATTGAACAAAGGAAAGAGCGATCCAATCAACCCCAAGCTCAAGACCAAAAATAAGGTCTTTACGGTCTTTAGCAGTCATTGCAGAGATGGGCAACGCAACATTTGGAACGTTGAGTCCTTTTCGATCGGACAGAGATCCTGCCGTTATAACCCTTGTTTCAATTCGCTCTCGCGTTATATTTTTTACACGAAGACGGATTTTTCCATCATCTAGAAGGAGGTCGGCGTCTTCTTTAAGAGCCATGAAGATTTCAGGATGGGGCAGAAAAACACGGCTATGGTCACCAGAGGCTGCATTTTGATCCAGGATAAAGGTCTGTCCTTCTTCTAAGAGAATGCTTTTTTTCTCAAAGGTTCCAATTCGGAGTTTAGGTCCCTGAAGGTCCATCAAAATGCCAATGGGACGCCCCACTTTTTTTTCAAGGTCTCTAATGATTTGGTAACGTGCTCGGTGATCTTCATGACTTCCATGGGAAAAGTTCAAGCGAAAGACATCAACACCCGCTAAAAATAGCTTTTCGATCATTTCGGCTGACGAGCTTGCAGGGCCCAAGGTTGCAATAATTTTGGCACGACGGTGGCGACGCATGATGATAACTCCTATGTATTAAGGAGATTATCCTTTCTTTTCAGGGATTCGTAAATCCCCAATTGCCAGAATCAGAAAATTCGATTTATAAAAGGGAAATTCAATTTATACTAAGGAGAATCTCATGAGCGATGTCGGTGGTGTTTCATCTGCCCAACTTAAATCATTTATCGAGCGTATTGAACGTCTCGAAGAGGAAAAAACAGCCGTTGGTGAACAAATTCGGGACGTGTTTGCTGAAGCTAAAGGCACAGGCTTTGATGTCAAGATCATCCGCCAAGTCCTTAAAATTCGCAAAATGGAAACGAATGAGCGCTTAGAACAAGAGGAACTTTTAGATCTTTATCTCACAGCTCTTGGGATGGGTGTATCTTCAGAGGAAGCAGCTTAAAAAGTGACCCCTTATCGGGGTCATCTCTTAACCAGTCTTTTCTTAAATCTTTGCAAAAAAATGTTTAAAGTGAATCAGGAACAGTGCTCGTATCAATACCTAGTTTCTTGAGTTCTTTCCTGTTTTTTTCAACAACATCCATATATTTATCAATATATTCAATTGGCCATGCACGAAGATTATTACGACAGTAGTCTTCTTTAACTTGCTCTAAGTCTTCCAAAATCATCTTAAGAGAAGAAGATTCTTCTTTATCTTTTATGGCGCGTTCTAAGCTAATGCTATAGCGGTGAAATCGTCCATCTGTATCATACTCCTCAAAAGAAGGAAGCTTCTTTCTGGAAGAAGTTTGCGCGAGACTGGACCAGTCGAAATTCTCCACTTCTTCCATAGCGAAAGCGGGTGAAGAGAGTGAGATTGGTAAAAGGCTTCCTGAAATCAATAAGGCTGCAGATAAGGTTTTAAGATTTAACATTGAACAATTCCATTTAAATACATACCATCTGTATTGATGATATTAGAGTAACCTTAATCGTATGATTCAATAATTTCAAGCTTTTTAAACCAACTTTTATTGTGAGTTGCCGTCCTCTCTTAAGTATCTGGATTGCTTCGTCGTTTCACTCCTCGCAATGACGATCCCCCCTAACCGTCATTGCGAGGGCGGTAGCCCGAAGCAATCCAGTCCTTCTTGGTTAAGTTCATTAAGAGGAGTGAAACGACGAAGCAATCCAGAAAATAAATTATTTATTTTCAATGAGTTAATGACACTTCAGACACTCATATTATACAAATCGCAGGCATGAAATATATAAAATAGCGGGGACTTTATTTTCAATTTGCGACGCGGGCATGCTTTGGCCATTACCAACCCATGTGGTTGCTAAGACTCTGGGCCAAGCTGCTTTTTTAACCAATTTGTGGCCTCGATTTCCTTCATGGATCGGCCGATTAAATATCCTTGCCCTCCGTCACATCCCCATTGAGCCAATTGATCATATTGATGACGTGTCTCAACACCTTCTGCAATGACTTCGAGGCCCAACTCATGAGCCAGGCTGATTGCATTTCTAACGATAGAAGCTGCTGCTGGGTTATGAGAGATGGACTGAACAAAGAGTTTGTCAATCTTAACCACATTTAAGGGAAGCTCGAAAAGGTATTGTTGTGAAGCTTGTCCCGTTCCGAAATCATCAATCGCAATTCTAAGGCCAATTTCGCGTAAGTTGTTTAAAGCGGCTACAACGGTTGAGAGATTGGAGGCCACAAACGTTTCTGTAACCTCAACTTCAAGAAAGTGAGGAGGGATTTGGTAGGTGTCTAAAAGGTTCACTAAAGTTTCGATGATTGAGGGGTCATGAAAATTTTTGATAGAGAAATTGACACTTACAGGAACAAGAAGTCCTTCTTTATTCCATCGATGCATTTGAGAGAGTGCCGTTTCCAAAACCCACCTGGTAAAAGGATTAATAAGAAGCGTTTCCTCAATTAAGGGAACAAAATCCATAGGATTTACTGATCCCAGAATGGGGTCAATCCACCGGACAAGCGCTTCGAACCCCATAACTTTTCCTGTTTTAAGATAGGCCTTGGGTTGGTATTCTAAAACAAGAGATTTAGTATCGATAGCTATTTTGAATTGATTGAGGATCAATAAGTTACGTTCAGAAGAATCCGTCGTATTTTTGTCAAAATGACTCACCTGTTCGGTTTGATTTTGATTTGTCTTAATTGCGAGCTGTGCTTTTCGGATGAGATGATTTAAATCCTTATCATCATAGGGATAGCGGGAAATTCCAAATCGCATTTCAACAAAAAGTGGGATACCATTAACAAGATAAGTACTCTCTGAAAGAGATCCGAACTTTTCCAAAGTGTCGAGGACATTCTCTTCATCGGGAATCAAGATGGCAAAACTATGGGCTTGAAGTCGCCCTAAAGCGCCGTTTTTCCCAACAGCTTTCCGTAAACTTTCTGCAACTTGCTTCGTAAGATGGGTTGTTCCTTCTTCACCTACGGCAGCACTAATTTTCTGTATTTGATTCAACTCAACCACAATAACAACGAGCGTCTTATCTGTTGTTTGGGCGATTTCTGAGAAAATTCTGGTGAGGCCCTGATGATTGGGTAATCCTGTAAGAGGGTCTGTTGTTTGCTTAATTTCAAGTTCATTTATATAGGCTCTAAAAATAGATGCGCCAATGCCCGCGATCGTGCCAACAAGAGCAAAAATGACAGCCCTCAAAAACCATGATGAAAACGGTTGAGCAAGTTCATAACTATGCTGTGAAGGCATCCAAGGACTCAGGAGAACTCCTGCAACAAGACCAGTCGCTATTCCTCCCTCTACTGAAAATACAAATCCGGCAAGAATGATGGGAATATAAAGAATATGAAGGTAAGCAAACTCGGTGCCTCCTGTAAGCTGGACGATGGTATATCCTAGGATAAGCAAAAAAATAATCAAAAGAGCGAGAAGAAATTTCGTTCTTCTGCTTGGAAAAATAAGATTCTTATAGATTTCAAAAAGGGGCATATATTTTTTTTTATAATTTTATATCACTTTAAAGCTTACATTAATTCTCAGTTTCATCAACAATCTTTTGCTTGTTAGCAATATAGGTTTGATGAGGACGAAGGGTAAATGTCTTTTGGGTTAGGGATTGCCTTGAGATCCAAGTAAATGTTGCTTCATCAGGATCGACTTTTACGAGATGAAATTTTTCGATTTTATGAATATCGCCAGAACGAAGGACTTTATTATTCACCCATAAACACCAATGATCTTCATCACAGTAGATCATGGCTGATAACTTCAGCTTTTCAATATCCTTTAAAGTACTGAAGTCTCTATCACGAATGTTTTTGCGAATACAAGAAATCTCTTCTTCTGTCAATAAAAGAGAAGGATAAGCATAGAGTTTGATTTGACTTAATAAAATGCAGAAAATTAATAAGATCTCAATTTTCATGATCTTGTCTTCCTAGAGCAAACCACTCAAAAATAAGTTTTCCCTTAACAAAATTAAGATCG
>JAKBAL010000085.1 GCA_021809225.1 Pseudomonadota bacterium
CGAAGAATACCCTGGAGGGGGTTATAATTGAAGGGGTTTAATTGTGAAGGAGAAAAGACTTGAGAAAACATATTATTCCAAAAGGAAAACACATCAAATCCAAAGGTTGAATGCCAAGTTTGATAAGGATTAAAAGCTCCGGAAGAGTGAGAGAGAGCACGCCAGAACTTTTCAAGCTCCTTCTTACTTCCTTCATGTTCGCCTTTGATCATACCGCAAGCTAATGCTGCAGCATTTATGCTCCCTGCGCTTGTCCCGCTGACCCCTTCTACTTGGAGAGAAGTGTCCTCTAAAAGTCGATCCAAAACCCCCCACGTAAAAGCTCCATGAGATCCTCCTCCTTGGAGGGCAAGACTTACAGAAATTTTTGGTGAGCTTGTTTTCTTAGCTTTCATGTTGCCATTTTCTCATTCTTTTGTACTCTTTTTATAGAATAAAGCTTTTAAAATTTAATTAATCGTAGTTTAGCTGCATGAATCGTAAATGCGTGTCTTGGGGGGTTAAGATTTTTACAACAGAATACTTATAAGGACAAAAAAAGTAAAATTATTCAATTATTAACAATAAATAATGTAATATTATAATGTCTATTAAAAAAGGAGTCTATTTATGGGTGTTCATTATATTATAGGGCTTATTGCTTACATTCTTGTGATTTTTGGGGCCTTAAACTGGGGCTTGGTTGGAGCTTTAGGGATAGATCTCGTGGCGCGGATTTTTGGCTTCGGGAGCTTTGCTTCTCGAGTTGTCTATATCCTTATTGGGATTTCGGCGATCATCATGCTTCTCCTTTGAAGCTTTCTTAAAAAATCTGCAAGAGAGTTGCGGCTTTTTCCATCTTAGAGAGTCCTTTATCTAAGAAAGCCATTGTTTTGCCCAGATCTGGGCTCTCATCTGTAAACCACGTTCTTAAGGTTAAGACGTAAAGTGCCATAAGTCCTTGAACGCGAAGGAACCCTGTAAGTCCTCGTGCACTAAGCCCTGCAGCTTCAAGCATCCAAGACATAGAGGAGAATCCTTGACAGGCCAATGAAGGGACGTCGTTGGGAGAAAGGTTCCAGTCTTGCCAATAACTTTTGATTACTTCTTTGTAAGGAAGGGCGACGTCGAATCGTGTCATGAGAATATCAAACAAAGCTTCCTTTGGAGGGAGCGTTTCCGTTGAAAGCTCAAACTGTTTAAGGACGTGTGAATCTATTTCTTGAAATAAAGAGATCATGACATCAGCGGGTTTGGTGTAATATTTATGAAAAACACTTAAGGAAATCCCTGATTCATGGGCTGCTTTAGCAAATGTAAACTGTGTCCAGCCCTCTTTTTCAATGATCGCAAGGCAGGCCTTAAAGACTTTCTTTTTCATATCCTATCTCTTTTGCACGAGTATAGGCTGCTTTTACAGCTGTGTCGATAAGCTGATCAAGATGACCTGTGGTCAAAATCTCAAGCGCCGCAGCGGTTGTTCCCTTCGAGCTTGTTACGTGTTGACGCGCTATTTCAGGGGATTCATCTAAATCATGAGCGTAACTTGATGCTCCCCAAAACGTATGGAGAGCAAGGTGAGCCGCAACTTCTTTGGTGAAACCCAAAGATTCAGCACTGTGGGTAAAAGATTCAATGAAGTAATAGACATAAGCTGGTCCTGAACCAGAGAGGGCTGTAATTTTATCAATCTCATCCTCAGATCGTAGCCAAGTACAAAAGCCGAGATTGTGAAAACAGGTAGAGATAAAAGTCTTGTGCATTGTTTTTAAACAGGCATGGGTAAAAAGGCCAATAACGCCCTTATGAATAGCAACAGGAATATTTGGCATGGCTCGTATGATGAGGTGAGAAGAAGAAAGAAATTTTTCATAAAAGGCTATGGATTTTCCTGTTACAACGGAAATCATAAGAGAATCAAAAACTTTATAAGAAGGGAGAATGCCTTCAAGAAGAAGAGGCTTAACGGCAAAGACAATAATTTCTGGAGCTTGAGGGAGGTGTTCAGGGGAAGAAAACCAACGGACACGCGGATCTTCTAAGAAGGGTTCCACGCTTTTACGATGAGGTGTAACGATCCAAAAATTCTCAAAGCTCTGTTCAGAGTTAGAAAGAGTAAGCCATCCCTTAAGAAGGGCAGATCCAATAGCACCGCACCCAACCAGAGCAAGGGAAAGCTTCATTAAGCTTCTCCATGTGTATCCAACATCGCTGCCATCAGAGCGTCCTCTGGCGTTTTACCGCCCCATAAAACAAACTGAAGAGCAGGGTAGATACGGTCGCATTCTGTGAGGGCTGCGCTTAAAACTTCTTCCACTTGCTCAATCGTTGCTCCAGGGTTTCCCCGCAGTGTTAAGTTATAACGGAAAGTAGGGACATCTTCATCTGGAGAAATCTCAAAATGACCCATCCAGATTTTTGGATTGAACGTAAAAAGTAATGTTCCCACATTGGAACGTTTGTCTTGCGGAATGCGAATATCAATGATGCAGCTAATCATTAAGCATTCTAAGTCTGGTTTCCACATTGCAAAGAGACGATAATTACACCATCTGCCTTCGACTTCGGCAGCAATTTCATGCTCGCTGGTGCGGTCATAGCTCCATTCAAATTGGAATAAAAGCTCTTCTAGTAAACTAATTGGAGAAGAATAAGGGAAGTAGCTTTCTTGAGTTTTGGCACGCATCTTTAAATCTCATTATAAGTTAACTTTAAAAATTATACCGTTAATGAAGAAAAATTACATCAGAGAAAATAAAAATTCTACTTGCACGTTTCACGAGATTTCCTTACAGCTTGAGAGCGGTGTAGTACCAATTTGTCAATTAACAATAACATCGCGAGTTACCCATGACATTACATACAGTCGCCTCTGTTTCATCCTTGATTCAAGAGCAACATGTTTCTTTCGTTGATTTTCGTTTTACTGATCTACGGGGATCTTGGCATCACATGACGCTTCATGTTGATGCCGTTGATCAAGAGGTTCTTACCCAAGGAATCATGTTTGATGGATCTTCGCTGGCAGGATGGAAAGCTATTGACGATTCCGATATGCTTATGAAGCCAGATCTTTCAACGGCTGTTCTTGACCCTTTTGCGTCACAGCCCACTCTTGTTTTAACCTGCGATATTCTTGAGCCTCTGACTGAGCAGAGCTATGCGAGAGATCCTCGGGGAGTTGCCAAGAGGGCTGAAGCCTTTCTTAAAGCTTCAGACTTTGCGGATACAGCTTATTTTGGTCCCGAGGCTGAATTTTTTGTTTTTGATGATGTGCGGTATGATGTTGCTATGCAGCACAGCTTTTACTATGTGGACTCGGATGAAGGAGAGTATAATTCAGGGAGACAAGACCCTCAAGGGAACCTAGCCCATCGTCCTGGTGTGAAAGGAGGGTATGTACCCCTTAATCCTGTCGACCAAATTGTTGATATGCGTTCTGAAATGTTATCTACTTTGAAAGAGATGGGAGTTGAAGTTGAAAAGCATCACCACGAAGTGGCTCCCAGCCAACATGAGCTTGGCTTTAAATTTTCAACTTTAACCAAAACAGCAGATCACCTGCAGATCTATAAGTATGTCATTAAAAACGTTGCGCGAATGTATGGGAAAACGGCGACTTTTATGCCCAAGCCTGTACACCAAGATAATGGATCAGGCATGCATGTGCATCAATCTTTGTGGCATAAGGGAAAGCCCCTCTTTGCAGGTCAGGAATATGCCAATCTTTCACAAGAAGCTCTTTATTATATTGGCGGAATCATTAAGCATGCTCAAGCGTTGAATGCTTTTACAAATCCTACAACCAATAGTTATAAACGATTGATTCCTGGTTTCGAAGCTCCTGTCATGCTGACGTATTCTGCTCGAAATCGTTCGGCTTCAGTGCGTATTCCGCATACGCCGACAATGAATTCTAAGCGTATTGAAACTAGATTTCCTGATGCTGCGGCAAATCCTTATTTTGCTTTTGCAGCTATGCTGATGGCTGGTATAGATGGAATTCGTCATAAAATCCATCCAGGAGAGCCCCATGAAGGGAATCTTTATGATCCGGAGATTTCTCGCGGAATTCCCCAAGTCGCGGGTTCTCTTCGGCAAGCTCTTGAGGCCTTGGACTGTGATCGTGAATTTTTAAAGGTCGGAAATGTTTTTAGTGATGACCTTATTGATGGATTTATTGAGCTAAAGCGTGAGGAAGTCTGCGCTCTTGAACAGACGCCATCACCTATTGAATTTAAAATGTACTATGGTGTATAATAAACTTTGAAATAATGAGGGGCAGAGTAATCTTTAAAGAAGAGTGTCATTTTCAATGATGTTATTTTCATAGAATTTGACTTTTCTTCTGTAAGATTTGGCTGACTGAAGGGAGGGGTTATGAGAGTCACAAAATTTGCATTTCTTATTGGTTTTTTAGGTATAGCTAACTTATATGCAGATGGGTCTTTGGAAGAAGATCCTCCCTCAGCCCTTAAGTACGTGCATTTCGAAGGGAAGATAGACGAAGGAAAGGAAGACAAAACGCCTTTTGGTAATGAAATGCAGCCTGAAATGCAGGTTGAAGCAATTGATAGACGGGTTCTCCATCATGGCGAAGGAGTAGATAAGGATAGTGTGTCTACTCACGATGATCTTTCTTTAGGGGGAAGGCTCTCTGAAAGTGGATCCCCAGGATCTTCTCTTCGGATTTTAAGCGAAAAGGGTTCTCCAATCCCTATTATTTCTTTTCCGTCCGTTTCTTCTCAAGTTCCCTGGTGGAAACTTTTGTTGCAATCTATGTTTTGGTTAGAAGAAGACGCGTAAACTTAAGTTAATACTAACACTCAATAGAAATTATAAGGCTTATAGATGGCGTCCCCTACGGGATTCGAACCCGTGTTGCCGCCGTGAGAGGGCGGTGTCCTAGGCCTCTAGACGAAGGGGACTTGGATTGCCTTGTACCTGAACTTGATCCTTGAATCAAGACTCTTCATAGGGTGCTTTTGCAAAATGTTAACTTTTTTGTGTTAACTCTTAGAAAGGATCGCACTTTTCAGGAGGAGCTAATCATGAAATTGGTTATAATGATGGCAACAATACTTATGATCGGACAATCTGTGTGCGCTGCAGGACTATCGTCATGCCATAGTTCCTGTTTCGAGATAAAGCAAGCCTGCAATAGTAATAAAGGCCATACCTATAACTCGTGTGATCATGATTTATTCACCTGCAAGGCAAGTTGTATGAGCGGGAAAAAGCAGGAAATTTATCGAACAAACCTTCCTATAGACATCAGCTTTCAACCAATTCTAGATTTTTGATAGGCTTTTCAAGACGCGTTACCCCATAGGTGCTGCCAACAATCATAAGACTTCCCAAAAAAGTCCAAAATGTGGGAGTTTCTTGAAAGAAAAAATATCCCACAGGTACCGCAAAGCAAAGACGCGTGTATTCAAAAGGAGCAAGATAGGACGGGCGTGCATATTTTAGGGCCTTTACATAACAAAACTGCGAGAAAACACCAGAAGCGCCGACAGCCATCAAAAGGATTAAATCCTGAGGATCAGGAGTCTTCCACACTCCTAAAACGAAAAGGCCAGCAATAACAGTCGTTGCTGTTGTGGTATAAAGCATAAGGGTCCGTGTGCTTTCGGTGCGTGAGAGAAGCTTTGTGCAAATAATGGCAAAGGCTGCAAAAAGGTTGGCGACAAGTTCTACCCATACGCCAAGGCTGATGGCCATTTCATGGGGACGAACCATCACTAAGACGCCTAAATAACCAAAAAGAATCAAACTCCATTTCGATAAAGAAATAGAATCTTTTAGAAAAATTAGAGATAATATAGTGATAAATAAAGGACCCGTCATTCCGATCGACGTTGCCATCGCTAGCGGCAAATTTCTGTAGGCATAATAGGTACACCCCGTTGCAACTCCAACGCATAGAACGCGTATAAGGTGAAGGAACAGGCGTGAGGTGGCAAATCCACTTAAGCCTGATCTAAAGATGAAAGGGCTGATAAAAAGAAATCCAAAAAAATAACGCATAAAAAGAACAACAATATTATTGACTTCAGGCGAAAGAGCTTTGGCAAAAGCCATGGCTGTGCTGATGCTTAGTCCCCAGAGTAAGATGAAAATTGTGCCCATCAGCTGAGGAGAGAAACGATTGGCAAATGTTGGAAACAGCTTATGATGCATTAAAAAATTCCTCCCATTATAACTATATAGGAAGCAATTTAGAATTTTCAATCTGCAACCTTGTTACGAGGGCATAGATACATTTTTACCTTGGGTAAACTTTATCTTCAGATCGGATGCGCTTTTAGGAAAATGATTAAGATCAGTATTGAGATCCAACGAACCCTAAGCAATTATCTCCCTTAACAAATTTTGCCCTTTTGTCTAGATGAATTTTTATAATAATGAACGTCCCCAAAATAGTCATGATGAGGGGGCTCTGCTTTTCATGTAAATCCAATCAAATATTTTTCTCTTGCAATTGTTATGATGAGGTGTACTTATCATTATATGTATAAAAATATTTTTATAATGATGAGTTTTGATATGTTTTTATTAAAAAAATACTCTGCTGTTTTTGCTGCCATAGCGATAATATTCCTTATGAATCTTCACCTGCATGAACTGTGCGCTGTAGGGGCAAGTGTTGATAATTCAAAAATCGACCTTGCTCTTCAATACCCTTTAACCACAGAAGGGATGCTAGCCCTTAAAGCAGATACCTTTGAGCACAGAGATGAAGCTCATTTACAGGAGTTTGTAGATCGATATGAAACCGACCAAATTGTACTTTCCGCAGAAGAGTTAGAAGCCTTATCTGCAATGTCTAATGGACTAGCAGAAGACTTTTACCAAACGGAAAACTTCAGACTGATTTGAGCAAAGCAGCAGGATACTATCTTAAAGCTGAAAAATTTGGTGATCCAACAGCAAGAAAAGCTTACTATGGCTTGGTTAAAAAAATAAAAGATGTGTACGGAGATGAAAAAAGAAAAGCACAATTTAAAAAATTAATCACAGTTTATCTTAACGATCCACAGATTAAAGATCCCGAATTTTATGGGGACTTAGCCAAGATGTCTTTGAAAGCTAACTCCGGATATTTTAACCTTGCTTGCGCGGCAGAGTGTTATTTGAAGGCAACAACTCTTGAAGATCCAGTAGCGAGAGAAGCCTATTATGGATTATTTGACAAAGTAGAGGATGCTCCTTATTCCGAGCGTAAAAGTCAACTTAAAGAACTTGTTGAGATTTATTTGCGTAAGGCAGAAAAGCAAGATATTAATTTTTTAAAAAATTTAGCTCAAGAACTTAGAAAAGAATCTTCTTTCGATAATTCTGGACGTGCAGCACAATGTTATCTCAAGATTGCAGAACTGGGTGACCCGACAGGAAAAAGGGAATTTTATGGACTTCTTGAGAAGTTCGATGAACTGTGTTCATGTGATCAACCTAAGGCAGCAGAACATCTCTTTCCGATCTGTCTTCAAGAAGCTGGTAGGGATGAGCGTGTCGAACCTCTTCTTGAGAGAAACTATGGCAATGGTTACTTTTTAAGAGGGTTTTTTTCTTATTATGTCCAAAGAGGGGATGCTGTCTCTATTGAAGCTGCATTCGAACTCTATAATAAATATAGAGTTGCAAGCAACATCACAGCCAGTTTGATGCTCAGCCCCTTTTTCAATACTTATCTGCGAAAGTGGATGGGGGAGATGTGGAAGCTTGCCGTATGCTCATTGAGATGTCTCAGGGATTTGGAGGGCAGGTAAGATATGACACGGCTATTGACTATTACATCAAAGCGGTAAGTCTTGGCGACCCAGGAGCAAGAGAAGGTCTGTATAAGCTTATTGAGAACGCTAACCGGGATTTTTCACAACAACAGTTAAGCCAATTCAGTATACAATGGATTAATGCGCAAGCTGATGCCCAATTATTTTTCTTACTGGGAAATATTTATGCAAAGAGCCGTTTCTATGCTGATCGTAAAAAAGCCGCTGCTTATAACTTCAAAGCCATAGCCCTA
>JAKBAL010000086.1:0-2457 GCA_021809225.1 Pseudomonadota bacterium
AGGTGAAGCTCCCCTTTATTATTTACAATAACCCCACCCGGACGGGTGTTGATATTTCATTTGAAACGTTGGTTAAGTTAATGACTTTTAATAATATTCAAGGGTATAAAGATTCTTCCTCGTGTCTTCAAAGAACCGCTAAACTGAAATGCCAGTTGGGAGATCGTTTAAGGCTTTTGGCAGGTAATGATGACCCTTTTGCCGCTTATTTAGGCATGGGAGGGGATGGAGGAATTTTGGTGGCTGCTAACGTTGTTCCTGATATTTGCGTTACTTTAATGACAGCGTGGACTGTGGGAGATCTTCCTCTTTTTAAAACCACATGGAAAAAAATATTTCCTTTGCTTGCCGCTTTAGCTCTTGAAACGAATCCTGCTCCTATTAAATACGCAATGAGGCTTGTTCATGGTATTTCTGCAGAAATGCGTCTTCCCTTTAGTCTGGTACAACCCTCAACGCAACGTGCAATTGAAGATGCTCTTGAAGGTCTTGGACTTTGGGAACGCTTGGATGTTGTGAGGGGCCAATGACATCTTCTAAAAAAGTTGTGGCTGTTAATAAACGGGCCAGGTTTGATTATTTTATTGAAGAAACGGTTGAAGCGGGGATTGTTCTTTATGGGAGTGAGGTGAAATCCTTACGTCAAGGTAAAGGCAGTATCGCTGAATCTTATGCTTCAGATGAGAATAATGAAATTTTTCTTATTAATGCCTTTATTCCCGAATATGATGAGGCGGCTCGTTTTAACCATGAGCCAAAGCGCCATCGCAAACTTCTTGTTCGGCGTCGTCAGATGGATCATTTTATTGCTTCCGTTCGTCGGAAAGGAATGACACTTGTTCCTCTCTCCCTTTATTTTAATGAACGAGGGATTGCAAAATTAGAGCTCGGACTCGCTTCTGGCAAAAAGAAAGCTGATAAACGTTCAACAGAAAAGGCGCGGGATTGGCAGCGGGAAAAAGGACGTTTGATGAGGTCAAAAGGATGATTTTTATGGTGATGAGAGGCAGAAAAGGCTAATGAAATTTCTTGATGAAGCCAAAATATTTATTAAAAGTGGAGATGGAGGCGGTGGTTGCGTGAGCTTTCGCCGGGAAAAATTTATTGAATTTGGAGGGCCAGATGGTGGAAATGGAGGGAAGGGAGGAGATCTCGTTTTTGAAGCCGTCGCAAATTTGAATACACTTATCGACTTTCGCTATCAACAGCACTTCAAGGCGGAAAGAGGAACCCACGGGATGGGGTCAAGTCGTACAGGGCCATCCGGGAAAGACTTAGTAGTTCGTGTTCCTGTGGGGACACAAGTCCTCGCAGAAGACAAAGAAACGCTGCTGGCCGATTTTACGGAAGAGGGTCAACGCTTGGTTCTGCTAAAAGGAGGAGATGGTGGCTTAGGGAACGAACACTTTAAATCCTCGACGAATCGAACGCCTCGAAAAGCGAGTCCTGGATGGTCAGGAGAAGAGTTGTGGGTGTGGTTGCGTCTTAAGCTTATTGCTGATGTTGGACTGGTTGGATTACCCAATGCGGGAAAATCCACCTTTTTATCAATTGTTTCTCGGGCTAAACCTAAAATTGCTGATTACCCTTTTACCACATTAGTCCCTAACTTAGGCGTGGTTTACGTCCATGGGAAAGAATTTGTGGTGGCAGATGTGCCAGGTCTTATTGAAGGGGCTCATCAAGGTGTGGGTTTGGGAACTCGCTTTTTAGGTCATGTCGAGCGATGTAAAGTCATTTTGCACCTTGTTGATGGAACCCTCGATAATGTGGTGAAAGCTTATCAGACAATTCGGCATGAACTTGACCTTTATGGTCAAGGTCTAGGAGAAAAATCTGAAATTCTGGCTCTTAATAAGTGTGATGCCTTGACCCCAGAAGTTATTATTGAAAAATCCCAAGCTTTAAAGAAACTAACGGGTAAAGAGGTTTTTGTTTTATCTTCTATCAGCCAACAAGGGGTACACCAGGTTCTGGATGCGTTGCTGAAGCATGTTGTTCCCATTGATGAGCAAGATTAAGGTGCACCAGGTTTTAGACCGAGATATTTAATGAAAAAAATGATTTTTTCTTGTTTATTGCTGTGTTGGCTTTTACGTTTTGATATATGTATCGCGGATGATAAGAATATTAATAAATCTGTTAAAGTTTTAGATCAATATATTCAAAATCAAATTAATGAAAAAAAAGCTATTGGCTGTGCCGTTGCAGTTGTGGATCACGGGAAAATAATATTTATAAAGGCTTATGGAAGCCGTAAAAAAGGAGAGAAAGGCCCTGTAAATCTTAAGACGATTTTTCAATTAGGTTCAATCTCGAAGCCCATTTCTGCCACCTTAGTAGCAATCCTGGTAAAAGAATATTGGGTGGAATTTAATTCCCCAATTATCAATTGGTACCCTGAAATTTCCTCTGAAACGACTGTACAACATGTTTTAAGTCATACGACAGGATATA
>JAKBAL010000086.1:2467-7996 GCA_021809225.1 Pseudomonadota bacterium
AATTGAAGCGTATCAAAGTAGAGAAAGCCTCCTAAAACAGCTCGCTCTCTCCCAACAAAATAAGCCTGGGTATGAATATGATTACCACAACGTGGCTTATAGTCTTATTGAAGAGGTGGTGACTACCTCTTTGCAACAAACTTTTAAAGATTCTCTAGAAACTAAGTTGTTTCATCCCCTTGCGATGCGTGAGGTTATGGTAGGAGATTTGGATTTTAATCAACAACCAAACGTTGCATGGCCCCATAAACAAAATAAAAAAGGTATCATGCGACCCTGTAAAAATTATTCACGGGCTTACCATCGCTCTGTAAGCTCAGCGGGAGGGCTTAGTGCCAATATTACAGATATGGCGATATTTCTTCAACTTCAGCTGGGGGCAAGACCGGACATCCTTGAGGTTCAAGATCTGTTACCATTTCATACGCCGGTCATTAGCGCGCCTGATGCCCTCAACTGGTTCAAGCAAGACATTAAAGGTGATTTAAAATCCTATTATGGGCTGGGATGGCGTATCCTTGATAATAATGAGAAAAGAATTATTTTTCACGGGGGCTGGTTAAAAGGTTTTCAGAATTTCTTAGGATTTATGCCTGATCGTCAGGTAGGAGTTGTTATTCTCCATAATGGCGAAAGTTCATTGAGCACAAAAGCCGCAATGATGTTTTTCAATTCGCTGTAAATTTGTTATTCCTAAACTGAAAATTGCATAATGGGTGCCATTTGGCCAGGGAGGGTAACCATGGGTCGTTCATCAATTTGAATTGCCCCCATGTACTCGTAGAAACCCAAAGCATGAGGGTCGGACCAAAATGTAAAGTTTGTCCATCCTCTTGTTAGTGCTGCTTGAATACAATGATCCCAAAGTTGTCGGCCATACCCTTGACCAATAAACTGTGTGCTTAAGAAAAAATAATCCAATTCTAACAAATCTTCATTTGTTTTAAAAAGGTAATAACCGATCGTTCCTTGAGGAGACTCAGCTATAGATCCAAAAGCCTTATGAAAATACGTCTCATCAGAAATACCAAAGATTTTCATAAACTGATCTAGACCCTTATCGGGATATCCCCAATAGGCTTTGCCGGCGCGCATCAGATGATTGATCAGTCCTAAGTCTATCGACTTAATATATCGAAATTGTAAGGTCTCAAGGGATTGAGTTAATCTACTGTCCAATGATGTCACTCCATTGTTTTAGATACTATTTTTACTCTTTTCTTCCGCCTTTAGGTTGCTTCATTGATAAGGGGAATATCAGCTAAAAGTCATGATTCTTACAAAATCATCATAACAGGATTTTCGATTAACTCCTTAAAGACTTTTAAGAACTGAGCTCCCACAGCTCCATCCACGACGCGATGATCAACAGAGAGAGTACATGTCATCAGTGTTGCAACCGTAAGGACGCCTTTCTTCACTATTGGACGCTCTTCACCCATTCCTACAGCGAGAATACAGCCTTGGGGAGGATTAATAATGGCGGAAAATTCCTTGACACCATACATGCCAAGATTTGACAAGCTAAACGTACCTCCTTGGAATTCTTCGGGTTTAAGCTTTCCTTCACGGGCACGTAAAGCCAAGGCTTTCATTTCGTGAGAAATCTCAATTAATCCCCTCGTTCCGGCTTGGCGGATGACAGGGGTAATCAGTCCCCCTTCTATCGCAACTGCAACAGAGACATCTGCAGATGTATATTGATAAATTTGATCCTCAATCCACGATGCATTTGCGGAAGGAACGCGGGTTAAGGCAACGCCACAAGCTTTAATGACAAAATCATTCACAGAAAGTTTATAGGCTCCCTCTGCTCGCTTATTGATTTGCTCCCGGGCTTTTAAGAGAGCATCAATTTCACACTCAACGGTCAGATAAAAATGAGGTATTGTTTGCTTTGCTTCAACCAAGCGTTTGGCAATGATTTTGCGAATATTTGATGTTGGCATTACCTTATAGGCTGGTTCATATCCTGAGAGAAGAGCTGAAGGCGGTGAAGATCTTAACGTTCCTTCTTGAGTTAAAGCTTGTTCAACATCTGCCTTTATAATACGACCTCGAGGACCAGAACCTGTAATAGATTCTAAATTCAGGTTCTCTTTTTCCGCAATACGCCGCGCTAAAGGTGTTGCAAACACCCGAGAATCTTGCGGGACAACTGTTTGATGGGGAATAACTTTTAATTCGGTCTTTGTCTCAGGGGAGGGAAGGGGAGAGTCTTCTTTTTTTTCAGATTTAGGAAGAGCTTCTGCCTTTACAGTCTCAAGAGCTGAAGCTTTTTCCCCTTCCTCAAGAAGAAGACCAATAAGTTGGTTAACTTTTACCCCCTCAGTTCCTTCAGGAACGATGATTTTACCGAGAGAGCCTTCGTCCACAGCTTCAACTTCCATCGTGGCTTTATCAGTTTCAATTTCGGCAATCACATCACCTGCTTTAACCGTTTCTCCTTCTTTTTTATGCCATTTGACAAGATTTCCTTCTGTCATGGTCGGAGAAAGTGCGGGCATTAAGATTTCAATGGGCATCCTTAGATCCTCTTGTTTTTATGATCGGTAACATACACTTTTGGCAGCTTCTACAATAGCTTGAGTCTGAGGAAGCGCTAAGAACTCTAAATTGGCAGCATAAGGCATGGGAACGTCGGCTCCTGTTACGCGGACAACAGGGGCGTCGAGATAATCAAAAGCTTGCTCCATCATAAGGGCGGCAATTTCAGAACCAATGCCCGCAAATGGCCAACTTTCTTCAATGCTTACAAGACGATTTGTTTTCATTACCGATTGGGTAATTGTTTCTACATCAAGAGGACGAAGAGATCTTAAATCAATAACTTCTGCTTCTATTCCCATATCGGCTAAAATTTCAGCTGCTTCCAGTGCTTTGCCCACCATAATCGAAAAAGCTGTGAGGGTGACATCTTTCCCTTTGCGCCGAATATGAGCCTTGCCAATAGGGAGAATATGCTCGGGATCTGTTGAAACATCGTCAAAGTGATGTCCATATAACAGTTCATGTTCCAAGAAAACAACAGGATTTGGATCACGAATGGCGGCTTTTAACAGAGCCTTTGCATCTCCAGCACTATAGGGGCTGATGACTTTTAAACCAGGACAATGGGCATACCAACTTGCAAAACAATGGGAATGTTGTGCTCCTACCCGAGAAGCCGCACCATTTGGGCCACGGAAAACAATGGGGCAACCCATTTGTCCTCCCGACATATAAAGCGTTTTCGCTGCAGAATTGATGATCTGATCAATCGCCTGCATAGAAAAATTAAAGGTCATAAATTCAATGATGGGACGAAGACCGCCAAAGGCAGCTCCTACCCCAAGGCCTGCAAATCCATGTTCTGTAATTGGCGTATCAATAACCCTTTCAGGGCCAAAAGTATCCAAAAGACCTTGGCTAACTTTATAGGCTCCATTATATTCAGCGACTTCCTCGCCCAATAAAAAAACGGTGGGATCACGATGCATTTCTTCAGCCATCGCATCTCTAAGGGCTTCTCTGACGGTCATTGAGGTGAGGGATTGAGGAACCATGGGAATCTCTAGGTGATTTGAATTAAGCAAAGGGAACCTCTTCTTTTAAGATATCCGTATAAAGTTCAGAAGGATCAGGCTCAGGAGAGGCTTTTGCAAATTCAACAGCTTCCAAAACAATGGTCTTAATCTCATTCTCAATAGCCTTAACTTGATCCTCGGTAATTTTAAGAGTCTTGGTCATATATGTTTTGAAATGATCAATCGGATCTCGGTTGATTTTAATGCCTTCAACTTCATCTTTAGAACGATACTTAGCAGGATCTGACATGGAATGCCCACGATAACGATACGTATCCAACTCAAGAATATAAGGTCCTTTTCCTGAGCGTGCATGCTCAACGGCACGTTTTGAGGCTTCTATAATGTCTAATAGCTCCATTCCGTCAACTTTCTCGCCTGGGATACTCCATCCTTGCCCACGACCATAATAATTAGGACCTGCAGAAGATCGTTTGACAGATGTTCCCATCCCATACTTATTGTTTTCAATAACGTAAACAACGGGAAGTTTCCACAGCGCGGCCATATTATAGGATTCATAGACTTGACCCTGATTTGAGGCTCCATCCCCCATATAGGCTATGCATACGCCCTGATCTTTTTTATATTTATGGGCAAAAGCAAGGCCTGTGCCGATAGGCACTTGGGCCCCTACAATTCCATGACCGCCATAAAAATTTTTCTCACGACTAAACATATGCATAGAGCCGCCTTTGCCCTTTGAGTACCCATCTTTGCGACCTGTAAGTTCGGCCATCACGCCCTTAGGATCCATTCCACAGACAAGCATGTGTCCATGATCACGATAAGCTGTAATGACAGAATCCTCAGGCTTTAGGACAGATTGGATGCCCACGACGATGGCTTCTTGTCCGATATAAAGGTGACAAAATCCTGCAATTAATCCCATGCCATAAAGCTGGGCTGCGCGTTCTTCAAATCGACGAATCAGAAGCATATCATGATAGGCTTTTAAAGCCGCCTCGGTAGAAATCAATTGTGACAAAACTATCCTCTTAATTACCTCATTAATATACCATAATTACCTAGAAATTGGCTGGTTGACAACCCAGTTTTCATTTAAGTGATACTCAACAGCATATAAGCAGAAAATGCGCATAACATAATCCCTGAGGATCGGTTAATCCAAAGAAGCTGTCGATCTGAAAGTTTGTGGTGCATAAAGTGTATGGTTGTACTTAAAGAAAGCCACCATGCATTGGCTCCCACAAAGACACCTACCACAAGAACAAGCGCTTGCGAGAAAGAATCTTCCAAAGGAGCAATCCCCATCGCTGAAAAAGCAGCTGCAAAGACAATCAACGTCAGGGGATTAGAAACGGTGAGTAAAAAAGCTGAGGTGAGGCCGCTCAGGAGTGTCGTTTCTTCTTCATTTTCTGCGTCATTTTGTCGGGGAGGGGCGCGTAAAATGGAAAAGCCAATCCACCCTAAAAGGATCCCCCCAAAAAGGCGCAAATAAAAATCATTGTTTTTTATAAAATCTGCAACACTCGCTAAACTAAATCCAGCAACGGCACCATAAAACGTATCGGCAAGTCCAGCGCCAAACCCTGTTGCAAGTCCTAAAGCATAGCTTCCTGCCAGCGTTCTACGAATACACAAAACACCGATAGGTCCAACAGGAGCGGCGATAATAAAACCAACGAGCATTCCCTTAAAAAATAAGGTGAAGTAAAGTGAAATAACCATGAAACTGTTAACCGCTCATTCGTTTAATGTTTTAGCGACTTTCATCTAAAAGAAGCTTACACGCAAGCGTTACGAACAAAATTCTTGGTCTTTATCCATTTTTTCTGTCATACTCGAAAAAGAAAAATAAGAAAAAATCAGGCAATTTCATGCATTTTTTTCTGTCAGAAGAACAGCTTGCTTTTCAAGAAACAGCTCGTATCTTCGCTCAAAAAGAAATGGCTCCTTATGCTCAAAAGTGGGATGAAGAGTGTATTTTTCCCGTAGAAAC
>JAKBAL010000087.1 GCA_021809225.1 Pseudomonadota bacterium
CTTTGTTATTTGGGTTGCCGGAGAGACAGATCGAAGCTCAGGATTGGCCATAAGAAGTGGTTTAAAGGGAAGGCCATTTCGTTCACCAAGGTCAATGGTTATCACTCTCTTTTGCACCCCAACCTGAATAGCCGCAAGGCCTACGCCATTGTGACTGTACAAGGTTTCTAGTAAATCGTACATGAGTTTACGTATTTCTTTGTCAACTTTTTCAACAGGAAGAGCTTTGTTGAGAAGCTGAGGGTTGGGAGCTGTTAAAATGTTTAAAACTGTCATAATAATATTTTAAAAACACCTATTTATTTACGTATGTTCTATAAATAAAAATATGTAATAAATGAAAAAATACAAGAGGTCATCAGAATTTAATTTTTTTATGCGACCCGGCTTAAAATGTTTTTTTGAGGGCTCTTACGTTACCATTTTAGCTACCATGCGGGTTGTACTTTGCCCTTTAAGAAGGTCAATAAGAAGAATTTGCCCTCCATAGCTTTGAACAAAGGGGGCCCCGATCACTTGATCAATTTTGTAATCCGCGCCTTTCACAAGCACGTCAGGCTTTAAAATTTGGATTAATTCAAAGGGGGTCTCTTCTTCAAAAAGAACGACCAAATCCACTCCTTCAAGAGAAGAAAGAACAAAAGCTCGATCGCTTTCATGCTGAATGGGGCGTTGGGGACCTTTAAGTTTTTGAACTGAATAATCCGTATTAAGACCCACGATAAGCCGATCTCCTGCTTTTTTAGCTTGACTTAAAAGATGGATATGGCCTGGATGCAGAAGATCGAAGCAACCATTTGTAAAGACAATGCGATTCCCACGTCGTTTCCATTTTTGTACTTGATCATGGGCCTTTTCTCGAGAAACAATTTTCTTTTCATGAGCTTGAACTTCTTGACAATGCAGGGCTGCTAGAAGTTCGTCTTGATGAACAATGGCTGTGCCTACTTTTGCAACAACAAGACCGGCTGCTGTATTTGCTAAGTGCATTGCTTTAGCTAAAGGTGCACCTGCAGCAAGACAGACGGCAAGAGTGGCTATAACTGTATCCCCCGCCCCAGAAACGTCAAAAACCTCTAAAGCTTGTGTGGGTAAATGTTCAATATTACCAGAATTTTCGATGAGGGACATTCCTTCTGGACCTCGCGTTACAACCATTGCTTTAAGATCGCATATTTTTATGACTTTGTGAGCGGCGGTTACTAAATTTTCTTTCGTTTCGATTGTTGAAAGTGTTGCAAAGGCAAGTTCCTGACGATTGGGAGTTAAAAGAGTTGCCCCCTTATAGCGTGTATAGTCTCCCCCTTTGGGGTCAACGAGGACGGGTTTTCCGTGATTTTGGGCTTCATTAATTAAGAGATGGAGGGTATGAGGAGAAAAGAGTCCTTTTGCATAATCGGATAGAATGACAAGGTCATGAGAGCAAATGTGATCTTTAAAAAGCTTGAAAAGTTCAGATTCACTTTTTTTCTGAATGGGAAAGGTTTGCTCCGAGTCTGTTCTTAAAATTTGTTGATTGGTGGCGATGAATCGAGTTTTTGTGGTTGTTATACGTGCGTTATCTATAATGAGATAAGGATCAACCTGGGAAGATGATTTTAGCAGACTTTGGATGTGAGAGCCGTTTCTGTCTTGGCCAATAACAGAAATAAAAGTGATATAACTTCCGAGGGCTTCAAGATTTCGAACAACGTTTCCTGCTCCTCCAAGAACTGTAGATTCATCTTTTATACGAAGAATGGGGACGGGAGCTTCTGGGGAAATTCGGGAAATTGTTCCTCTTATAAATTGATCAAGCATAACATCTCCTACGCATAATATGCGAAGAGAAGAAAAAGCATCTATAAGCTGTGAATCATTCATCTTAACTAAATTAACCCTAATCTATATTCAAGAGCTCCAACTAACATTTGTCCGAGAGTGATGTGCATTTCTTGTATACGTGCGATAATAGGAGAAGGTATAGTGAGTAGAATATCAACTTTTCCATTAAGCTCTCCCCCACTTCCTCCTGTAAGACCAACGGTTATCATTTTCTTTTTTCGGGCCTCTTCAAAGGCTTTGAGGATATTCGGACTTTTGCCAGAGGTTGAAATGCCAATAGCCATGTCTCCTTCTTGACCTAAAGCTTCTAATTGACGAGAAAAAAGATGATCAAACCCTAGGTCATTACCTATCGCAGTCAATGCAGACGTGTCTGTTGTTAAGGCAAGGGCAGCAAGAGCTCTTCGATTGGTCTTAAAGCGTACTGTAAATTCTGTTGCAATATGTTGTGCATCAGCAGCACTTCCTCCATTGCCAAAAAATAAAAGCTTTTTCCCATGCTGAAGGGTAAAGGCTGATGTTTCTACCCATTCTGTAAAAGCGGTAAAAAGAGCATCTTGTGTTGTTCTTGCCACTTGGCAATGCTCATCCCATTCTTTTTGATAAAACAGGTGAAGATCAAAAGCAGAAGATGGAAAAGAATGTGTCATATTAAAACTCAATTACTACTTGTTGAGCCCCTTTTATTTTCGGACGCGGCTCGGTTTCAAAATGAATTTGCTCACCTGGTAATAAGGAGTTTTCAGAAAGGCGATGCTCCCATTGATCCAAAATATATGCCGTTTTTTCCTTATCTTGTAAATAATTTAAAGGAATAGATTCTCCTAATACTTTAATTTTAAGAGAAGGAATAGATCTTATTCGATTTGATGTATTAACAACATCGCTCGCAACTTTAAACATTTCATGGGGACCTTCCTGATAGGATTGAAAAGTTGTGTTGACAATGGACAATCCTGTTCCAGGAGGGTAACTATGTAAGCCGACAAGAGTATATAATTTTTCAGTTTCTGGCCATAGCTTTATTACAAAGTCTCGTCCAAAGATAAGGGCACAGAAAAGAGAAAGCACAAGAGAAAAGCCGAAAGCCCATCCTAGCCATGACGTTTTCTTGTCATAAGAAAGGGTGGTGTGAGGAGGAACTTCTATCACTCCCTTATGGGTAGGATTGCTCACAAGATGAGAGATATTAGGAGCTTGATGCCATACGTAATGACAAGCAATACACCTTACTTGGCGGCCGTCTTTTGAAAGCAAATTATCATCAATCATATATCGTTTGGAGCAATTGGGACAAGTAACAATCATAAAGGAATCCCTCTTACATATATTCTGCATTGGTTATATGCTCTTTATAAGAAAGGTGCAAGCTAGACGATGTTTTTCTTTTGTGCCATTTTATATTTCTTATATTTGTAAAAGGGATAAATGACTGTGTCAGACATGATCGCACGATTAGTGGGTGTAGGCCATAAGTATGAAGCTGGTCCAGAAATTTTTAAAGGGATAACCGTTAATATTGAAAAAGGTTCTTTTTATTTTCTTACAGGTCCCAGCGGTTCTGGAAAGTCTTCTTTGCTTCGGATTTTGTACTTAGGATTAAAACCAACTTGGGGTAATATTCAACTTTTTGGTGAAGATACTTTGAAAGTAACGGCTTCTCTTCTTCCTCTTCTTCGGCAGAAAATAGGTGTTGTTTTTCAAGAATTTAAGCTTTTAGATCATTTGAAAGTTATTGATAACGTTTCTCTTCCGCTAAGAGTGCGTGGGATTGAGTCAAAGAGGGGCCAAATGCATGTTCAGGAGCTTCTTGATTGGATTGGTCTTGGGGATTGTCTTCAAGCGTATCCTCCCTCACTTTCAGGAGGACAAAAGCAACGTGTAGCTATAGCTCGAGCTATTATTACACGCCCTCAACTTCTTTTGGCCGATGAACCGACAGGTAATGTTGATGATGACATGGCCATGAAACTTCTTTATTTATTTGAAGAATTGAACAAAATGGGAACAGCTGTCATTATTGCAACTCACAATCAACGGATTCTTGAAAAATTTCCCTATTCTCAACTGACCATAAAAGAGGGAAGCCTTCTTAAACTGCCAATGAGGAAAGTTGCCTATGAATAAACGACAGGATCTTCCTTTAAAAAATGATGTTGCGGCTCGCTTTGTGCCCAAGATTGTCGCTTTAATGGTGTATGTGGGGACTCTTTGCTTTGTCTTTACTCTTTTTATGACTCACACAGCGCGTGTCTGGGAAACCCAGTTTGCCACCCAGCTATCCATTGAAATTCCAACGTTTTCTGACAATGCATCGAACGCGGTACAAGAACGAGTTGTGCAACTTTTAAATAAAACGCCCGGGGTTCAACATGTTACTTCTGTTCCGCAGAAAGAAATGGAAAATTTATTTCATTCTCTTTTAGGGGAAGACGCTAATCTAGAACTTCTTCCTTTGCCGGTCGTTATTGATGTTACTCTCGATAGCAAAGAAAATGTTGATACGCAGAATTTAGAAAACCACTTAAAAAATATTTCCCCATATATTCAAATGGTTGATCATCGTGTTTGGCAAAGTCACGTTACAAGTTTAATTCATACAGGAGTTTTTCTTGCCCTTATTATAACACTTCTTATTTTATCAGCTGCTCTTGCGACCACGACCTTTGCGATTCGCACAAGCCTTCTGATCCATCGTCAAATTATTGAAGTCTTGAGCCTTATCGGAGCAACACATTCCTATATCGCAACTCAATTTCAGATAAACGTTTTTAAACAAGGGCTTATAGCCAGCTCGATTGGATCTTTTATTGCTTTTTTGACTTTTTTAGGAATTAAGACTCTTTTGGAAAAATCTGGTTTTTCTTTTATAACGACTCCTTCTTTCTTTTTTCAATCGATCTGTGTTTTTATACTTGCTCCCTTTTTTACGGCTCTTTCTATGATGCTAGCGGCTCGTTTAGCTGTTATGAAAGCTTTGCGTTCATGAAGCTTATCCTTTTAGATAGAGATGGTGTCATTAATGCTGATCGCCCAAATTCAGTGAGATCGCGAGAGGAATTTGTTTTATTACCGGGTGTCATTTCTGCAATCAAACTTTTGAATAAAGCTGCAATTCCCATTGCAATTGTTACAAATCAGGCTGTTGTAGGCAGAGGAGAGCTAACAGAAGAAGGATTAGAAGATATCCACACTTATTTTAAGGAAATTTTAAAAAAGGAAGATGCTTTTATTGATAAAATTTATGTTTCTACGTCATCGGATCCTCAACATTCACATCGCAAGCCCAATCCTGGTCTTCTTCTCGATGCTTTACGTGATTTTAAAGTTAGCGCCCACGAGAGCCTGTTGATTGGAGATGATTTGCGCGATCTTCAGGCGGCGCAAGCTATCCAATGTCCCCGAATTTTGGTGCGTACGGGAAAAGGAGCCCAAATGCTTGAGAAGGGGTTACCTGAGCATGTTTTGCCCGTTATAATTTTTAAGGATCTATACGAAGCTGTTTCCCATGTGCTTGATGAGAAAAGATGTTAAAATATGTTATATTATATAGCTTGCGCCTTATATTAGTTATTGTAGGAGTAGGAGGACTATGGACTATAGGCCTTATCCTTTTTACCCGTCTTATCCCTTCGTCTCCACAAGATATGACGAGCCTTACGGATGGGATTGTCGTTTTTACCGGGGGTGAGACGCGTCTCAAGGTTGCCTTTTGCCTTTTTGAACAAAAAAAAGGAAAATACCTTTTGATTTCGGGAGTGAATCCTCGCTCAACTCTTGCTGAAAAAGTGAGGAAAATGCCATTTCATTCTCGTATTACATTGGGGTATGATGCCTTAGATACGTTAGGTAATGCAGAAGAAACAGCTGCATGGGCTCGTGCTCATCACATTGAAACCTTAAGGCTTATTACATCTAATTATCATATGCCACGCAGTCTTTTTGAGTTGCGCCATTTGATTCCTGATATTCAGATTCTTCCCCATGCTGTGGTGGGAAAGAGCTTTTTAAAACCTAAATGGTGGCTTGATTCAGTTACGCTACGTCTTGTTGTGCAAGAATATAATAAGTTTCTTTTTTCTTTAGTTCGCCTTCCTTTAGCAGATTTTCACGAATTTTGGAAGTTTAAGAGATTATGAGGATGTGGTTAAGAGCAATCGCCTTTAATAGTGCGTTTTATGGATGGACTTTTTTGGTGTCTTTTTTATTCTTTCCATTCCTGATTTTCTCTCGCTCAGTTGTTTTAAAAATTATAAAATTTTGGATTCATGGTGTTGTTTGGATTTGTGAAAATATCTTAGGACTTTACATTACAATTAGAGGAAAAGAAAAACTTCTTTCAACACCAGTTATTCTTGCCGTTAAGCATCAATCCGCCTGGGAGACAATATTTCTTCATTATATTTTATTTGACCCTTCTGTTGTTTTGAAACGAGAATTATTATGGATTCCCTTTTTTGGATGGTTTTTGAAAAGATTAGGTATGGTTCCTGTATCCAGGACAAAAGGGAGGGGAACACAAGATATTAGAAATTTATTAAAGGCTGCCGAGCGAGCCATTGCCCGAGGGCAATCTATTGTTATTTTTCCCGAAGGAACGCGATCTTATCCTGGAAAAAAAGAAACGTATCAATCTGGAGTAGCAAGTCTTTATCTTCACTTAAAAATTCCTGTTATTCCTGTTGCGCACAACGCAGGTCTTTTTTGGCCACGCCGAGGTTTTCTTAAGTACCCTGGATATATTACCTTAGAAATTTTAGACCCTATTGAGCCGGGTCTTTCTCGGCAAGAGTTTATGCGTGTTCTTGAAAACAAAATTGAATCAAGGACAGATGATCTGATTCATGAAGGGGGTCTCTATGTTTCTAAAGCGTAAAAAGCTAATTATAAGTCTTGTCCTGCTTTTGCTGATTAGCATGAGTTGGGTTGTTTCTTTTGAATATGGCAAGGGGGAACTTGAGAAAAAAATTAACCACATAACAAAAAGTTTACAACAAAAAGGATACGTTATTTCTTACTCAAGCTTTGAAATTGGGGGAAATCCTATTTCAGTTAAAGCTAAATTTAAGGATGCTTTGATCAAAGATCCAAAAGGACATATAGAATGGCGTGGACAGGAAGTCGAAATCATGATGTGTCCATGGAAATTTTACACGTTAAACTTTAGTTTTCCTGGTGATCAGAAAATTTTTACGTCGCAAAACGCGGTTTTTCCTTTAAGGGCTTTACAGTTTGAAGGAGCAAAAGGAACTTGTGTTCTTGCTCCTGCAGGAGGGTTTGAAAGGGTTGATTTCACAGTGAATCGTATAAAAATGGTAGAGGGAAATCAAGTTCAAGCTATTTTTCTCGAAGATTCATCAGTAAAAGTTGAAAATATAGTTGATCCTTTAGATCTTAAGTTAACAATGGTCACTTCTATCGTTAACCTTGAAAAATTTTTAAATATGGAGAAGCCTCTAGAAAACGCCCTTAAGTTAAGCTTGGATGCCAAGCTTTCCGGATACCAAACAAAAGGTTCCTTGCCTAAGTCATTTTCTGAGTGGCGGGATGGAGGGGGTGTCTTAGATATTAACCTTTTGACATTTTCTTGGCCTCCCATTAGTGGAGAGATGGAAGGGACTTTAACTCTTGATAAGGAGTTGTACCCCTTAGGGTCTTTTTCTAGTAAAATACTTGGGTATCAAGAGGCTATAGATTATTTGGTTAAGGTGGGATTAATAAAGAAAAAAAAGGCGCTTGCGGCTTCTTTTATGATTGGTCTATTCAGTCATACTGATGAATCAGGTAAGATGTATCTGACTCTTCCCATTACGTTGCAAAATAAGATTTGTTCTATAGGGCCAGCCCCTCTCTTTAAGCTGAAATCCCTTGAAGATCTTTAAAGTTAATAATAATTGACGTTTTTATTGACACATTATAGTTGCTTTGTAACAATTTTTTTGAAAAAGAATTATTAAAAAATTTTAGCTGAGTTCCAGCATAAACCTTATTTATTCTTTTCCAATCCTAACCATTGCTCAGTGAGACCAAACATCTAGGGTTGTATATAAAGTCTTAGCC
>JAKBAL010000088.1 GCA_021809225.1 Pseudomonadota bacterium
TTCCTCATTCACATAAAGACGAAGGGCTTGGAAAGTACGGGTTGCGGGATCAAACCCTGGTCTTTCAAACCCAACAATGGCTCGAACCAACTCAGCAAGTTGAATTGTAGTTTCAAAAGGTCGCTGTTGAACGATAGCACGTGCCAGAGCACGAGACCGGCGTTCCTCCCCATAGACCCACAAAATACGACTGATTTCCTTTTCCTCAAAAGTATTTACAACATCAGCAGCGCTTAACCCTTTTTTTTCCATGCGCATATCCAAAGGACCTTGAGCTCTGAATGAAAAACCTCGCTCAGCCTTATCTAACTGAGGAGAAGAAACTCCTAAGTCGAAAACAATGCCATCATATTTAAAGGAAGGCACGAGTTGACCCATGTCTCCAAAACGACCTTCGCAAAAAGTAAACCTGTTAGGATACTTCTCCTTAAGAATTTGGGCGCTCTTTTGTGCTTCAGGATCACGGTCCAAAGCCACGACTGAACAGTGTGCACGTTCTAAAAGTGCCTCAGAATACCCACCAACCCCAAAAGTTGCATCGATGTAATTTTCTTTATCCCGCGGCATCAACGTTTCAAGGACTTCTTGAAGCATCACGGGTTTATGCATGATCCGTCCTTAATCTAAGAGTTGCTTGCTTGTCCTGCACTCTTTGACGAGCTTCCTGCTGATGATCTTCAAACGCTTCTGGATTCCAAATTTGAAAGGTAGCTCCTCGCCCCACGAAAGCCACTGTCTCTTGAATTTTAGCGTGATGGAGTAAAAATTGCGGCAATATAATGCGTCCATCACCATCAAACGCCAGCATTTGTGCATCAGCAAAAATGGTAGCCGTTAAATCATCTTGAGCTTCAGAGAAAAGATCTAATTGATCCACACTGTCACTCATGCGCTGCATGCGATCCATTCCCATGCCTTCTATGGCAGTCAGCTTATAAGAGCGAAAGGCAATAATGCCATGAAAACTCTGCCCTGAAAGGGCAAGGCGAAAGGGAGCGGGGACACAAACACGTCCTTTTTTATCCAACTTATTAACAAATGTGGACAGAAATAAAGTCATTTTCTCTCTTAATGAATGCCAAAGCGCCTTTTCAAAAACCGACGCCTTTTTATGGTATAGCATGGGCTATTCTGGGATTCAATGGGATAATCTGGGATGAAAATGATAACAATGTTATCCACAGGGAAATAGGCATAAAATAACACTTTCTACTCCTATCATTCAAATTAACATATTGTTTTTAAAAAATTTTTAAGAATGTGGGTTTTCTTTAAAGAAAGAAACAGAAGCTGACTCTAAATTTATCCACTGGCAATAAAGTCTGATAAAAGTGTAGGAAATAGTTAGAGAGTCGGTATCTAAAACCGCCACCAGGACAAGAGAATGAAAAACGGCAAGAGAATGCCAACTGACCAAAGCATATAACCAAAGAAACTAGGCATTGGAATTTTTTGGCTTTCAGCGATGGCCTTTACCATGAAATTAGGAGCATTACCAATGTAAGTCATGGCACCCATAAAAACGGCTCCTAATGAAATAGCTTCTAAGGTACGTGCCAAAGAAGACATCAGAACCCATGAATCCCCCCCTGCCATATGAAAAAACACAAGATAAGTTGGAGCATTATCTAAAAAGGAGGAAAGTCCACCGGATAGCCAAAAGTACATCATATTTTGTGGAATACCTTTTACATCCACAAGAGAGATTAAAGGCGCCATCGCCCCTTGAAGCCCTGCATCTAAAATCGCAATCACCGGAATCACAGTCATAAAAATTCCAAAAAATAACTTTATCACTTCTTTCAAAGGCTCCCATGAAAAATGGTTCGCCTTATGAATAAGAGAGGGTGTGAAAAAGAAGGAAATAAGGGCTAAAAACACAAGGCCGAAGTCTCTTCCTACGTTTTGAGCCTCAAGGACCACTCCCCCTAAATGGATATCTATGTCCGGCTTCCAAATCCCACTGACGAGCACAAGCGCAATAACCCCCAGAAAAAGAAAACTATTCAAGGCTCCTTGAATTCGAAGACGTGGCCGCAAGTTCTTTAGCACCCGCTCTTCTCGTTTGACAAAAAAAGTATCCAACCCATAAAAAAACACAAGAAGGGGAAGGGTCACAGCAATCATTGGCCCACTTAAATTTTCAATTGGCCAAAAAAAACTCACGCCATTTAAAAACCCGATAAAGAGAGGAGGATCACCAAGTGGCGTCAACGCCCCTCCAATATTTGCGACTAGAAAGATAAAAAAAATCATGTGATGAACCCGATTCTTCCGATCTCGATTGATATGAAGCAAAGGACGGATCAAAAGCATGGAGGCCCCTGTCGTCCCAATCCATCCCGCCAAAAAAGTCCCTAGGGCCAAAAGACTGGTATTCATCAACGGCGTCGCGTGGGATTCCACCTCAATCCTAATCCCCCCTGCAATTGTATAGAGAGCTCCAATCATAATCACGAAAGGCAAGTAATGATGAAAAAAAGCTCCTAAAATAACGGCTTGTGAGAGGGAGAGTCCAAAAAAACTTACCAGAGAAAGAATCGTCAAAAATGACCACCCTAAAGCTATTTTTCCGTAATGATCTTCCCAAAAATGAATCGCAAATAGTGGCATAAGAGCTAAAGAGCAAAGCATGCCAATAAAAGGCAAGGTCCATCCTAAACTTAACGTATGACCCGGCAGCACCTCTCCTGTTGCCAAAAGGGGAGTTGGAAGAAAGAGGATGAGACTTAGCAATAAAAATTTAAACCGCATTCCTTATCCTTTCATTTTACGAATAATACTCTAGAATTAAGGAGATGTGTTAGGGAAGAAGTTTTTACACTCTTCCCCATTGAACGTGGAGTCCCTTTTGTTCCCACCCGACGTCTATCATTCCCACACAAGTGAGAGTCTATAAAATAGTTTTTTTATTACAGATAGTTATCTTGAATCCTCACAAGTTAAGAGCATAACACGGAGGAAATTAAATAAGATGTTTTTTACAAAAAATGGAGAGAACTAGGAGAAATATTACAAAGAATATAGCTTTTTATCTCTTCTCAAATTCCTAAAAAATGGTATATTTTACAAAAAATCACATTAACATATTAATATTAATGAAAAAGCACTTAATTATTTTATTTTTTTTTATTACTATATCAGTAAATTTTTCAGTATTTGCCTATGAAATAGGTGATTTTATTAAACTATTTAACGAAGAGCCTGAAAGAAATGTACGGGTAACAGTTAATGGTACGGACGAAAAAGAGAAAAATAAAAAAGTAAAAAAAATATTACTAGATGTATTAGAAACTCATGATGCCCAAGATTTATTTAATCACGTTTCTGTACTAACTGGGACTATAAAAGAGATCAATTATGACTCATGTTGTTGGTTTACATCTGGGATTTTTGATATTTTTGACCTACCACACCTCATACCTAATACACTTGACCAAGGTTTTATTATAAAAATAAATAATGTTTTATTAAATGAAAAAAATTATTCTTTTTTTATTAATATTGAAGAATATTGCGACAACAAACAGATAAAATTATTGCTTGGTTGTCGATCAGGAACTAGAAATGCGACCTATGGAGGTGAAAAAATTTCACGTCTTATGCAAGGTAAAAAAAATCTGATATTAAAAACATTATACTCCTTATAAACAAAATTTTTGAGACTTTAGCTTGTAAAATCCTTCTCTCCTCTTAGAAGTGAGAAAACCACCTGTAAATAAAAAATTAACTTTCTAGCAACACTAACGAAAATCAGATTTTCCTCATAACTAATGAGCGAACGTATCTTTTGCAAACAATGCTGAATCATCAGAAATCCCAACTTTGCCAAGCCATACTCCAGATTAGCTCTTTTCACCTTTTTGTTGGTAACGAACGAGTTTTATCATGGATTTTCTAGCCTTACAAATAACACCATTTACAAAAAATAATTGAGAACAAGTATACGTCTGGATTGCTTCGCTTCGCTCGCAATGACGAGTTTTTATGTTGAAAAACAGTAAATTAGTCGTTGCGCGGAGGGACGAAGTCCCGACAAAGCAATCTAGAAATTTAAACTTAAATGACGGTATTGGTATTATTAATTTCTGCTCCTCATGACACAAAATACGCTCAACTTCTCCTATAAATTTCGTTACGATAGAGTTCCTTAAATCCCATACTTTTATAAAGGAGAGCTCCCTGATCAGAAGCCTCAAGACAAACCCAATCATAGCCTAATTCCTTCGCAATTTTCATGGCGTACAAAGTCATCGCTCTACCGAATCCTTTTCTCTGATAAGCGTGTGTTGTCCCTAAATCATCAAGCCGCGCCCCATTGGAGCTCAGAGAAAGCGTTGCTGCCGAAACGGGCTTTCCCTTAACATAACTCACAAAATGACGGAAATTAGCCTTCTTTTTCAAAGCCAGACGGTGGGCTTCAAGATAAAGAGAGGTATTTTCTTTTGTGCCTTGAAAAGCTTCTTGAAGAGGCACTATCCACTCTAAAAGCTGTTCTTCTCCTACCTCTTGAATCGTAAAAGTCTTTAAGAAATCATCCGGAAAGACATCCTCCAAAAACCCAACAAAAACAGGACAATCAGAGATTAACGGATATCCTCGTTTTTGAAGCACAGCTTTTAAGTTTTCTTGATCTATTGAAGGATTAATTACCCATGACCAGGGAAGAGGACTCGCTTCATAAAATCCTTCCACCCAGAGAAGTATTTCTTCTATATCACCTGCAAGGTCTTTCGTTTGCATAGCAAAATTGAGGTTTGGTTCCTTTATATCAGGCGCAAAAGCGGTGACTCCTTTGTCCTCAAAAATCTCTTTTGCCAGAGCCCAAAGGAAATATTCTTGTGTTTTATGAGCCGCTTGAATCAAATCATCCATAGAATTTTCCAAGAAATATCAAAGCAATCTTTTAATTGTCTTCGAAGAAAGCAACTTGATCAACCCTATTCACACCTTCTTTTCGTGAAATTACAAGCGTTTTCCCCTTACATCATCAGGAATTTTCAAAGATCATCTGTAAATAAAAAATTAATTTCCTAGCTATTTTATAAATTACACACTACATATAACTTATATTTATTTACACCCCTCACATCTTGGTAACTTAATGAAAACTTTCTCCACATTTGATATGCCTTCTTTTCTTAATGACTCTCTTGAACAGCTTGGCATTACAACGCCAACGCCAATTCAGACAGACGCTATTCCTGCGGGCCTTGAAGGCGTCGATGTTTTAGCTTCTGCTCAAACAGGCACAGGCAAAACCATTGCATATCTTCTCCCCTTAATTACGAATTTACTCAAAAGCCCTCAATCATCCGCCCTGATCCTGGCCCCAACGCGGGAACTTGCGGCACAAATTCAAGAAACAGCGCGCGCACTTCTGGGTAGAAAGATTGAGGTCGTTCTCTTAATTGGTGGAGAATCGATGTTCAAACAACTTTCTGCTTTAAAGCGTCGTCCCCGCCTGGTCATTGGCACACCCGGTCGCATTAACGACCACTTGACAAGAAAAACCCTTCATCTGCAAGAAACTCGTTTCTTGGTTCTTGATGAAGTGGATCGCATGCTGGATATGGGCTTCAGTGAAGCGTTAAAAAAGATTGTTGGCTTTCTCCCTAAAGAACGTCAAACATTTATGTTCTCCGCCACAATGCCGGAAAGTATTCGAAAACTTTCCTTCACCTACCTTACAAATCCGAGAGAAATTTCAGTTGGTTCCACAACCGAGCCAATTTTAAAGATAAAGCAGGAAACACTTCAAACCTCCTCCACAGAAAAATTCTCTTGTCTTGTGAAAGAGTTGAACGCACGAGAAGGCTCCGTCATCATCTTTGTCAAAACCAAGCATGGCGCTGACCGACTTGCCGAAAAACTGACGCGCCAAAATCATGAGGCCTCAGCGATTCATGGCGATTTGAAACAGCGTAAAAGAGAAGAAGTGATTAAAAGTTTTCGAAATCTTAAAAATCGTATCATGGTCGCCACAGACATCGCAGCACGCGGACTCGATATTCCCCACGTTAAGCACGTCATCAACTATGATCTTCCACAATGCGCTGAAGACTATATTCACCGCATTGGTCGAACAGGTCGGGCTGGCACAAATGGCTTTGCGCTTTCTTTTATTTCCCCCGAAGATGGGCAAAAATGGAAGCAAATCCATCGATGCATTCAACCGGGAGCAGAACAATTTTCTCCTGCCGGTCCAAGCAAAAGTAGGAAGAAAGCAAGACATCGCCCTTTCCAAACTCCTACAGAAGCAAAACGAGATTTTTCAAAGCGCAAACCCTTTAAACAGCCGCATAGCTTTAGGTAGATTTTGCATTTGCTTAACTTCTAGCCTATAACCCTCACCCCTCTACAAAGGGGGGGGCTGTAGTCAATCTTTTAGGCTTAAGGCTATTCTATTGAACGCGTTAATAATTGCAACACAAACCGTAATATCAACAATCTCACGTTCACTAAAGTAATTTGAGAGATTGGTTTTCTTAACTGTAGGATTGTCATTTAATGTTGTTAAGGACTCACTCCAAGCCAACACTTCTTTTTCCACATCAGAAAAAAGGGCAGAGTGTTTCCATTGTGGAAGTTGCTCAATTTTAAGGGGGTCAACACCTAATTTTTGAGCTTCTTCAGTATGTAATTGACAACAATAGCTGCACCTATTTAATTGTGATACACGCAGTTCAATTATGGTACGAAGTTGCTGGTCCAATGGCGACTTGTTAAGGCTTTCATAAGTTTTATACAAGTGTAGGATTGTGTCTTTTGATATTTCATCATAATTCATGGCTTACTCCTTTTACTAATTCTTTTGCCCTTTCCCCATTTGCTAAGCGTACTTCCACAACGCAAAAATAAGGTCCTTTTCTTCCTCAACTTCTTAACTGTGCTGCTACAGTTGTCAAATTAAGAAAAAGAGGACTATTGCATAAAGAACCTACTCCTTCCTTCCCTTCGAAGCGGTTTGATAAAACCAGAAGAGAACCCCAATCGTAACCAAAAGACCTAAAATATCTGTTGATCCTTTAATCACTTGCGGCACAATTCTAAACACGCTGGTATCCTGATACATCACAAAAGGAATAGCTAACAAAATTCCAATAAGTGCTTCCCCCGCAATTAAACCAGAAGCAAAAAGAAGCCCCTGTCGCTCAACCAAAGCTTTTTCTGCTGCACCTGCTTTTCTCCTGATAAGAGATCTTTGAGAAAAATAGGCAAGAAGGCCACCAAAAAGAAGCGGAGTTGTCACATCTAACGGCATATAAATCCCGACAGCAACGGATAAAATGGACAACCGCCAGTTAAGCGCTGTTTTTTTTAAGACTTTGTCTATAATAACCACCACAATACCAAGCCCAACCCCAATGCTTACCAGAGTCCAGTCCATCGATTGGGTAAATATTGCCTGGGAAAGAGCAGCCATAAGAGCTGCCTTTGGCGCACTCAGCGCTTGAGTAGGATCCATCCCCTCCCGCGGCAAAACATCGCCAATTCCATAGGCTTCAAATAAAATTTGGAAAATAGGAGCGAGAATAACCGCTGAGGCCAAAACACCTACGATCAACATAACTTGCTGTTTCCAAGGAGTAGCTCCGACGATTTGCCCTGACTTGAGGTCTTGAAGATTATCTCCAGCAATAGCCGTAGCACAGCCAATTAAAGTCGCTATAAGAATCGTAATACCAGCCGCACTTAATGCGGAGTCCACATTGACAGAAAAGTTTATTTGAATACTTAAAAGTAATAAAAGAGCAAAAGAGACAATCAAGGTTGTCATTATCAAAACCCCAGAAATAGGATTTGTTGTCGTTCCTAATAAGCCACACATGTAAGCGGAAATGACCCC
>JAKBAL010000089.1 GCA_021809225.1 Pseudomonadota bacterium
CTTGAAGGTGGGGAAAGATCAATATAAATGAAAGAAGGAAAGCAGTCTGTAATAGCTTTCTTGGACATAGGGTAAGGGTAGACGGAACAATTTATTCGGAATGCGTGGCAAATTCAATTGTCTTTGGTACGCAGATGATATTGTGATTTATGGAAGGGATGCAGAACTAGTTGAAAAGCTATTAGACCTTGCACATGAACGTGTAGCTGAAAAACACTTTGAATTCAATCTAAACAAATGTAAGTGTTTCTTTCCAAACTAAGGTGCCTTTGCAGAATGTTTTGTCTACACTTTTTGGGAAACGTTGTTGTCTACACAAAGACTTTCTACAAGATTACGTATTCTCAAGGAGAAGTTGAGAGATTCTTTCTTGGTCAAATGAAAAAGATGCAAACAAAGTAGCAGGTTTTGTGAATAGAAATGTAGGGTAGGGTCCAGACCCCGAAGGATTAGGTTTCATTAGGGTATGATTAGGATTCATTAGGATTAGGATTTATTAGGATTCGTTAGGATTCATTAGGATTCATTAGGATTAGGATTTATTAGGATTCGTTAGGATTCATTAGGATTAGGATTCATTAGGATTCGTTAGGATTAGGGTAGGATTAGGGTCTTGATGATTACTCATCAAGTGCCCCAGCAATCCTCCAGGGGATCTCAGGGAAGCATAGGGTAGGGGGAACAGTGCAATGATTCAATTAAGCCATTGAATCTATTAGCAAGAGAATTTACAAGCTAGGAACCCGATTAGCAACAAGAGAACCCAATGGCGATGAATGTATCACGGGAAAATTCAAATCTGACCTGCAGAGTGACCTTGGGATTAGAGTACTCAATTGATCGTCAGAGCCAAGCTAGAGTAGCACTCGGTTAAAGCTGAAGCAACTTGAGCTGATAATCAAAATCAATTGATGCAAACTGAATAGCCCTGTTGCAAGGCCAAGATTGCGAACACTTCCTAGTTCAAAGCATAAGTATAATCACCAAAGTTTATATTGTCTCCATTTCAGAGTCAAGAGCCTTGCTTAAACATCAATTCAATTTTGCCCGGGCATCATGCTATTTGTACACAGGCAAGAATGCAGAGCGAGACATTCTCTGGAGCCCAAGAAATCCTGTTGATTGTGGATTCTTAGACTGGCAGATCCACAATTTCAAGCCACTAGAAGCAAGCAATGGTGGCTAATTACCGTTCATCAAGCATTGCCGATTAAGGAGGCTTAGCATTCATTAAGAATGAGAGCAGAGGCAGGGGCAGTCGATCCACGATGCTGATGAATTCTTCAACCTCAATATTACAATGACAGTGAAGCTTTAATAAGCTCGTTCAAATCTTTACCTGCCGAAACTTTACATTTCATCCTTTCATGCCCCATTGCCTTTGTACATGTAACTGATCGTTTGATAGCAGGAAAAGGTTAATTGGGAGTGGTAAATCAGTCACCGTTAAGGATGCGGTGAAAGTAAGAAGCTCATAAAAGAGAATTCTCAAGCAGAATTGGGTGTTTATTGAAGCTTCAATGAATTAACAAGCATGAAATACTATGTTTGAGGGTAATTCACGCAGGAAAGACCGGGCAAAAAGCAATGAGCAAATTCGATCCAAATGATGAATTTTGCCCAGTGAAAGTAGAGAGCAAAGTACATTTTGGCGTGAATAAAATGCAGGAGCATTTCAGAGTAGCTCGCAGGCAATGGAGCCCTTCAATAAATGATCATATTCTCCCAACGGAAGCTGAAGGCACGGCAGCAATGAATTTGGGTTCCCGAAGTAAGGAACAGCAGTCTCAAACGATGTGAAAGCAATCCTACAGAAAGGCAAACCTGCCCTCAGTGACCTTTCGTGGAAGGCCCGCACGAATATCCGGATGTTCAATCAGAGATGGAAAGAGGACGAGTGCTTGGCCCAGGTTGCACTGAGGAGCTCAAGAAGCAGAAAACCTGTAACAGGGCGCAAACTCAACTGATGGAAGACCTGGCAGTGAGAATCTAGTTAATGAATGGCTTTTAATGCGCTAAAGAGTGAGAAAAAAGTGGGGAAGATGCATCCGATGAGAGATGCCACTTGCAGGGGTTGGCAGCGCTGAAAAAAGTGATGATTGACACAAGTGTCTTAACGTGCTACACATTTATTTGTTCTGTAGAAATGAAATTAGTACCAAAAGAAAGTAAATGAAATTTCGAAACTAATTGTCGGAAAAGATGCCAGAGCTGTAGTGCAAAACATGGATAGAATCTACAAGCTCTCTCCAAAAGAACAGTGAAAAAAATCAATAAACCATTCACTAAGGACGCCACTGAGCCAAAAGTAAAGACCTGATTGTATAAATTATTTTTACCTTAGCGAATAGCCTGAGATAAATTGAAAGAGGGCAAGATTTCCTATCATCTTAATAGGCTACAAAAATTCTGAAACAGTGAGAAAACATTCAATTGCGGGGACATCTGCGTTGTGGGAAGAGAAGCAGATCACCCCAGAGAGTGTTGTGACCAATAAATTAGCAGAGGCATAAATGCATTCGTTGTAGCAACATAAAGCGTTTATTTAATTAGACACACAACTGGAAAAACGTCGATTCTTAGCTTAGAGAAACAAAATTGCAGAGCAAACTCTCCATACAGAGACGACACTTCATTGACATGAGGCAATGCTTGAGTGAAGGACAACAGCAGAATGGGCTAATCAATTGCACCAAGTAATATTCTTACCAAAGCTACTTTGCGCAGAAAGGTGTACTGCTGAATGTGAAACGCCGGATGAAGGCTTTAAGCCTGCACACTAAACCTAGAATCATGGAATTTAGCACTCAAAATCAGAGATAAGGTAGAAAAAGGTGTAGTTCTTCAAATGCGACCAAAAAAGCTGAATACACTTTAGAGGGCAAATCAACCTCAACACTTTCAATTTCCACTCAAAGCATGCACAGATATTGAAGTTGATTGAGAAAAAAACTTTTCTACCTAAAGTGAACTCAGAAAGACTCAGCACCTTAAGGAAAATGCACGAAAGCTCAGAATCCTAGTTGAAAGCTAAGAGTAACCTACAGTGTGAAATGATGTGTCAAATAAAGTAAGCCTGGATAAGGCAAAATTGCAAAAAAAGACTAAAGCTGTCAGTATATACAACAAAAATCATGATAAGCCAAAAAAGCTGGGAACTTGGAGGCACAGATTTTCAAAATTTGCTTCCTTCTCTTAAGCGATTGTCCCCAAGACCTGGTCCGGAGTGAAGGCAAACAGAGGCAAATTGTAAAAACCCTAGACAGGCGTCGAATCGCGTGAACTTGAAGGCAAAAAAGACTTATCATTAAACTTGAAAGAATAGATTGCCAGAAAAGTTGCAAACAATGTGTAACCCTACCCTAAATTTGAAGCTATTGTCAACCACTAATTGAGTGCTGGTTGCAATTGCAGGGCCAAATAGTGAGGCTTGGTTCCTAAAGGTGCAATCGGATTATTGCATCATCCTAGCACCGGAAAACAGCAAGCTGGCAGAATTTTCTTTTGCACTCCGTAACAAGCGTATAGTTTGTGTGATACAATTTCACAGGCACAAATAGTGCTTGAACTTGAAACCTTGGAGCAATGTGACAGTCTCTAATGCAAGGCGGCCAAAAATACCAGATGTCAAACGCAATTTCAGCTTGTAGAGGAGCTGGCAGTGAGAGTCCAGTGTACGAATGGCTTGAAATTTGCTGAAGGGTGAGAAGGAGGTAAGGGAAGATGCATCTTTTGAGTGATGCCACTCTGAGGTGTTGACAGCGCTGTTGAAAGAGTGATGATTGACACAAGTGTCTTAACATGCCGCAAAAAAGGATCAATTTGATGCTGAACACACACCTTGGGGCGTATCAGGATTCAGCATGCGAATTCCTTCTATCTTTCCCTGACGCAGCTCAGAAAGAAGAGGATGCCTGAACACAGAATGTCAATCTTAAATAAAATCAATTTGGATGTCAAAAGAACAAGTTTGTCTATGAGCCAAAAAAGATGGATGGATAGCAGTGATACGGGCATGGGCAAACCCTCCGGGAAGATTGCGCCTCAAATATCATCTTGAAACCCCTGCATTGCAAAATTTTTTCGCCCACCATGGAAAATTTAACAAAAGAGGAACCGGAAGGAGTAACTCCACTTTTCCCATTTGTTCCCATTGAAAATGATGAAATCGAAGCAATTAAAAGCCAAGGAATAATGGACTTGGACTATATCCTTTTTAGTGGCCCGGCGAATCATTTATTCAGTTCTTCCTTTGATTTTGTGTTCACCAACAATGCGTGCAAATTCTTTAATCCAAAAATCGTAGACATTTATTCGTCAACATATCCATTAGCAATTTCCTTCGCAGATGTTGGTATCTATCATGTTTGCGTTAATGTTAGCGACAGAGTCTCATCTGAAAGTAGTTTAAAAACATTCGAATCATCAATTGCTCACCTTGGATGGAGTCACGAACAGATGGAATATCGTGCAATGCAAAGCAAGCTGTTGAATCATTTCAATGACAGCCACCTTATTGTATTTGCTTTCGGTCAAAAGTCTTCTATTGCCATCCTGGAAGCAAATTTGGACCTCTACCTCTCGTGCTTCACCTTTGAATTAGCCATTGGGATTGAGTTATCACTTGAGGGTTATGCTCTGGGAATCATGCGTGAAGAAAGACCCGGATTTAAATTCTATTCCCTTTTTTCTTCAAGGAACGCCTGTAATTTACAGAGCAAAACATCCGTAAGTGCATCAACGTTGATTCCCAGTTCTTATAGAATTAATTTCTACAACACGATTTTTCATTTACAGAAGAAGCATATACCTTGTTTCAATTGCGAATTTGGTGGACAAGAAGCAGCCTTTTATCAGGGTCCGAGCATTGTATGGCAAGCTTTGAAATCTATCCTGAAAACTATTCAATCTGTTAGCACGACTGAAATTCTAAGTCAAACAAAATTTCGTTTTGAAACGTATCACAGAATTTCCAGTCGCAACGACTTCGAATCAATGAAGCGCGATTTGATGAACGCCGTCAATAATTTTGTCATTCTGAAAATTCCCGTCTCAACACTGGACTTTCAACTGAAAAATCTGTTTAACATTGGGGCCCAGTTGATAATAAGCAAGAGAGCGACGAATGACTTTCACTCTCTCCTTGGGTTTTCAGTTTTTCTCGGAATGCTTTACAAAGGAATTTACGCAAAGCAACTTGCTACCACTGATTTTGACGAAAAGAATTATTCTATGATGTTGAATCATAGGTTTTTTGCAGAAGAGGGGCTCTCTTTGTTTTTTTTTGAAAAAACTCCGTTGCCAGTCTTTAAAGAGTACATATACGTATTCAAGAGTAACTCTGCACTGACGAATGAAATTTATATTTATTTCTGCTCCATTCTGATGATGCTTTCTCAGGCATATCCTTTGGGGAGTGTCAATTCTACAAATTCTAATTGCTATCTGAAAATCATGTCTCATTGGTTAAAAGCTTTGTGCCCGCCTCCAAAGTACACTGGCAATGCTGTTGTGAAAACAGAACATCCATCTATGTTCGTCGAGTTCTTTCTCAAAAAGACAATTTCAAAATGCCCAAAAAAGGTATTCAGACACCCAATCATGTTGATGTTTCATAGGCTGAGGAGTAGAAACATTTGCTTTCTGAATTCAAGCAATGAGACAATCTTGAAAGGGGACTTCAAAATTCTGATTAATTCTGAAACGTTACTTACGTTCACTGTCATTCTAAAGGATATACAAACACTTTCATGCGAAGAAATTCTGCTTTTTTTGCAAGAGGAGAATGCAGAAGACCTTTGGGGAGCTTTAAATGGCAACCAGGATAGTACTCAGGTAACGATCTATCAAAAAATCAAAAAATTTTTGAAATCCTCAGTTGAAAGTATTTGTGTTCTTCTCACAAGAACGACAAAAGATTTTCGCTGTCCCTTTTCCTTTGATAGCGTGGATGACCGAATCATTCTTTCCGTCCTTTTCGGAAAAATACCTTATCCTCGAGAAAGGATCTTGCTTCTTGAAGCGTTAAAATCTACAGAAATATTGGCAAGAGTTGTCTTTTTTGCTATACTTTATTATCAATGTTCAGACTTGCAGAAGCCACTTGAGAACCCTTTACACAAATTCGCGGACAACTTTAGAAACAAGCTGCCAAAAGAACCCTGTCCAAGACTCACGCATTTTAAGCTACTGGCTTTCACTCGTCTCTTCGAGGTCAACGGGGAGTTTAGCCATGTACAATATAATCCTCAGAAGAGAGTCTCATTAATTGCCAAAGTCCCTCTAAATTGCCTGTTCAAACGGTTGCAAATTCCTGAAGTTCAAATTACCGGTCCAAGCAATGCTGATTTGGCTGCTCTAGATGGCGAAGATTTCTTTGAATATGGAAACTCATCCTCAGAAGAGGATGAGGGAACAAACGAAGCCAGAAATTTATTTTTTATTAATACTCTACCACAGCTGCCGCCTAAGCGGATTCCCTTTGTCTTACAGAAAACAGTAGCAGCACCCTTTCCCATTCATCCTTCTAGTTTGGGCGCCAATCCTTTACCAAACCCATTGGAGGATGATGCAAGTAAGCTGCAAGCTTTTCATCACTCCCACTTGGATTTTGAGAATAATGGCAACTTTTCAAGTAATGATCTCATGAGCGATACAGATCTACCGGCAGGAATCTTCGGGGGCGAAGATCATTCGCCGTTCCTACCTTCTAGACCCGACGAACAAGCTCCAATGGCCTTTCAAACTGCAGGGAGAGTGCATCATCAAGCTTTCCCAGCAAGGGAAGGCGCAGCTCCAATAGCCCAGGCAGCAGCCCCGACAGCCCAGGCAGCAGCTCCAATAGCCCAGGCAGCAGCTCCAATAGCCCAGGCAGCAGCTCCAATAGCCCAGATAGGAGTTTCTCAGCCTCAACTTACCGCTCCCTCATTTAGAGAAAGGCTCATGACAATCTTTCGTGAGCCGAGGCAGGAACATTGGGTCAATATCTTCGTTCGCGCTCGGCTCACTCCAGCGGTCATTCAAGAGCAAAGCTTGGCTGACCTCACAGAGTACGTTTCCGGACTATGCGGCACAAACCCCTTCCTTTCGGAAGGATTTGCTCAGCTTCTAAAAGACGAATTTCAATAGAAATAATAAATAACATTAATTAGGGTAGGGAGTTTGACTTACATTCAAAAGAAATTACTGGATCTACTTGCAAAAAATGCAAAGGGTGAACTTAGCGGGTGCTTAAATTGTAATTACTTTGAGCAGAAAAACTGCTTGCAAGCTCCTCAATAAAAGAGGAGTAAACTGTAGAGCTAATCAAAGCTAAAGGCGAGAAAAAACCTCAAAGAAGTACATAGCACGGGAACAAACTCTGCTGCAAATTCAGTCTTGGACCACCAACAGGTTGAATTCAACAATTGGATCTAGTTTGTTGCTTCAACGAGCTGCCGTAGTCAATCTTATTAACCTTGTGGAGATCAATCAGGCTAGGAAAATTCCCAGAAACCGGCTAATTCCGGCAAACAGAACACCAGTGCTCGTAAGAGCACTAGATCTGTCTCTGCTGCCGTCAAATTTCAATTGCACGATCGTCTGATCCATCGTTGCAAAAGGCTGAGTAATGAATACAAGACTCAATTTCAACTGGCCTTCAATGTACCAAGATCAATTGGCCCCGCCAGGAAAGAGAAAGGCTCTCTGCAAGAGGCCCCAGGCAGCGCCCCGCGGGAGCGATTGAAAAATATAAAAAAAACCTTGGTGAATTGTAATTCCCTTTTCTTTATTG
>JAKBAL010000090.1 GCA_021809225.1 Pseudomonadota bacterium
TAAACAAAAAAAAGCTATTGTGCTGCACAGAGGGTCTCCTTCATTTTTTCATTCACGATCAAAGTCAAAAATTCGATTTGCGCAAGGATCTGCAGTGATGATTAAAATAACTGTCAAGATACTCAAGTCCTTGGCACAAAGATTTCACCTCCTTTAAAAGAGTCTGAGGAAGAACATTCGTATATAAGTCTTGATCATAAAAAACAACCTGCATGACGACTTTATATGAACGAGGACCTGCCCGCTTTAATGCATTGAGTGCTTTATCCCAAGCTTTTATTTTTTTCTCATCCCAAGAATCAAAAAAATCTCCGCCCACATATCCTCCTTGACTCTGCATTAAAACACTTGTCCTTGAACGAAATTTATGACTCAAACAAGGTTCATAACGATATCCGATCTCTCCAAAAAAAAGTCCAGCTTCATAAAGAGGCTTTGCAATAAGCTTATGGGCATAAAAAATGCCTAGTAAAGATTCCGTAAGAGCATAATCTTTCCCTTCGCTTTTTTCTAAAAGCTTTTGGCGTTTTTGCTGCAGCTCTTTTGTACCCTTGTCAAGGCATGGGTAATCTCGTCGAGGTCGACCCCGCTTTTTTGTCATAAACCCCATTCAACTCTCCCTTGTTGATGTGTTTATTAGCTCACGAGCAAGACATCAAATGCAAATTTTTAAGTTGGCCATTTGGAAAAAAGATGTATGCTATACTTATCGGACGTGAAGATACCTTGTTTTGTTTTCCTCTGGTATCATCCCGCGAAGGCGGGGATCCAATGAAACTATCTGTAATAAAACAACTATTTTATGGATTCCCACCTGTGCGGGAATGACACCCGTCGGTAGAAAACACGATATCTTCAAGTTCAATAGGTATATCAAACGCATCCGAGTTTTTTACGAGCCACAAGAGCTACAAGAACTCCCCCCTTGTGATCTATCAGAGCTTCCACCCAATTCTCTTTCAGCAGGCGGTGGGCCCAAATCTTTTGGAGGGATAAGACCGGGTAAGTTTTCATCTTTATGATAAGCCATAGCGAAGGACAGGCCCATTAGGTTAAAGATTAAAGCTATCATTGAAATGCAGCCCTTCAACGAATCCTCCCCTCAAGTCTATTGATAAAAATTACCTGTTATAAATTACTAGTTACATAAAATAATTAAGAACAAGTACCACCCTGGATTGCTTCGCTCCGCTCGCAATGACAAGTTTTTAAATTTAAAAACAATAACTTCGTCATTGCGAGGAGCGTAGCGACGAAGCAATCTAGAAACGTAAACTTAAATTACGACATTAATATCATTTTATCATTTTTTTTGGGTTTGAGAAAGCTACAGATATGTATTAGATTTTAAAATGCATTTAAGAACATTCATTTAATAAAAGGCAAAGAAGCCCCATGACACCTAATATTTTTCTGGAAATCATCACCCTTTTCATTTCTTATCTTCTTGGATCTATCCCTTTCGGACTTTTAGTCAGTCGCTATTATAAGCTTCCAGATCCACGTCAAACGGGATCACATACAATTGGCGCAACCAACATTTTGCGTTTGGGAAATAAGGGCGCCGCCGTTCTCACTCTTTTTCTTGATGCTCTTAAAGGAAGTATTGCCGTTATTTTTTCCCTTATTTTTGCTCCCTCTCTTGCCTTATTTGCAGGCATTCTCGCGATCGTTGGCCATATTTGGCCCATTTGGTTAAAATTTCAGGGAGGAAAAGGAGTTTCTACTGCTTTTGGTGTCCTTCTGATTTTAAATTGGCCTCTCGCCATAAGCTGTCTTATGACCTGGGTTATGGTAGCAATAATCACCCGTTACTCGTCTTTAGCTTCTCTTGTCACTATGCTTTTAAGCCCTCTTTATGCTGTTTTCTTAACGGATACAGAGCTTGTGATTCCTTGCTTAACAATTGCTCTTCTGCTCATATTGACACATCGTGAGAATATCGCTCGCTTAGCCTCAGGGAAAGAACCAATAATTGGCGACATCAATACCGCAAATCCTTCATGAGTCTGATGAAGACGTTCTCAGCTGGCTCCAACTCGCACGATCTGAAAATGTTGGGCCTCTGACATTTCATCGTCTCCTCACACGATACATCACGCCGCAACAAGCTCTAAAAGCCTTGCCTCACTTAGCTTCTCAAGGTGGGTTAAAACGTCCCTTAAAAATCGCTTCTTTTGCTGAAGTTGAAAATGAGCTTGTCGCCACACGTGCTTTTGGCGCTGAAATTCTCACATTCAATAATCCCCTTTATCCTCCTCTTCTTCGTCACATTGATTCAGCTCCTCCTGTCCTTACGATTAAAGGACGTCTTGAGCTTTTGCAAAAACCTCTTTTTGCTATTGTAGGAGCTCGAAATGCTTCTGCTATGGGGAAAAAAATGGCTCAGCAAATGGCCGATGGTCTCGGAAAGCAAGGTTGGGTTATTCCTTCTGGGCTCGCTCGAGGAATTGATGCAGCTGCTCATCAGGCAGGTCTTCCTCATGGAACCATCGCCGTTCTTGCCGGCGGTCTTGATGTAATTTACCCTCCTGAAAATGAAGCTCTTTATGCCCGCATTGCTGAAGAAGGCGTCCTCTTAGCTGAATCCCCTTTTGGCACACAACCTCAAGCCACCTTATTTCCTCGACGCAATCGCATTATTTCCGGAATCTCTCGCTGTCTTTTGATTGTTGAAGCGGCTATTAAGTCTGGTTCACTTATTACAGCGCGCTATGCCTTAGAGCAAGGACGAGAAATCTTTGCCATCCCTGGACATCCCTTTGATCCTCGCTCTCGAGGCTGCAATCAGTTAATTAAAAGTGGGGCTACCCTCGTTGAAACACTTGAAGACATCGAAAAGGAAATTTTGCCCTCAACACCACTACACCTTGAAGAAACCTCCCCTTCTGTTAATACACCTCTTTTACGTCCCAATTTAGATAAAGCGCGGACAATTATTAACGAAAATTTAAGTGTTGTTCCGATATGTGTTGACGAATTGATCCGAGAGTGTCAGTTGTCGGCATCAGATGTATGGAGCATTCTCCTCGAAATGGAAATTGCAGGACGCCTTGAGCGCCTTCCAGGTGGTAAGGTCTCCCTTAAAGAAGATTGGAAATGATCATGAATGTTGTTGTCGTTGAATCTCCGTCAAAGGCAAAAACAATTGAGAAATATCTAGGCAGGGACTACACCGTCCTCGCAAGTTATGGCCACGTGCGCGATTTGCTTTCAAAAGAAGGATCCGTAAAACCTGATGAAGGCTTTGCCATGACTTGGGAAGTTGATGAACGGGCTAAAAAGCACCTTGATACAATCATCAAAGCCCTGAAAGGGGCAGACAACCTCTACCTTGCCACCGACCCTGATCGAGAAGGTGAAGCCATTTCTTGGCACATTCAAGAAATCCTTTCCAAAAAAGGTATTTTAAAAAACGTCAAATCCCAGCGTATCGCTTTTAATGCTGTCACAAAAGAAACAATTGCAAATGCCCTAGCTCATCCTCGAGACATTGATAGTCAGTTGGTCGAAGCTTATTTAGCCCGTCTTAGCCTTGACTACCTTGTTGGATTTACCCTTTCCCCTATACTGTGGAGAAAACTGCCCGGTAGCCGTTCGGCAGGTCGCGTCCAGTCCGTGGCGCTACGCCTTGTAGTTGAGAGAGAAAATGAAATCGAAGCCTTTAAATCTCAAGAATACTGGACTGTTGATGTTGAATTCCTCACAGAGGAAAAGAAGCTTTTTACCGCGCGGCTAACTCATTTAGAAGGAAAACAACTTAATAAATTTTCTCTTCCCACGGAAAAAGACGCACGTGAGGCTGAACAAAAAATCGCAGCTGAAAGTTACCATATTGCCTCCATTGTAAAAAAGCGAGTTCAGCGCCATCCACGCCCCCCCTTTATTACATCAACCCTTCAACAAGAAGCCTCTCGAAAATTAGGATTTAGCCCGAAAAAAACCATGCAGCTTGCCCAAAAACTTTATGAAGGCATAGCCGTTAGCGGTGAAACAACCGGTTTGATTACCTATATGCGAACCGATAGTATTCAGGTCGAAGCAAGCGCTATTACGGCTTGTCGAGACGTCATTAAGGACACCTTTGGAAGTCAGTACCTCCCCTCAAGCCCCCGCCAATATAAAACCAAAGCTAAGAACGCACAGGAAGCCCATGAGGCTATTCGTCCTACAGATCTAGCACGCAAACCTCAAGATATTTCCCAGTATTTGGATAAAGATCTTTTTCGACTCTATGATCTTATCTGGAAGCGAATGATGGCTTCCCAAATAGCAAGCGCTGAGATTGATCAAACAAGCGTTGATGTGGCCTCTCAAGGACAAAAGATTGTGCTCCGTGCAACTGGATCTATCCTCGCTTTTGACGGTTTCTTAATACTCTATCGAGAAAGCATTGATGAGGATCAAGTTGAAGAAGATGATAACAAGCTTCTTCCCCCGCTTCGTGAAAAGGAAGCCGTTGAAAAACAAAAAATTCTGCCTGAGCAACATTTTACCCAGCCTCCTCCTCGCTATACAGAAGCGAGCCTTGTGAAAAAAATGACAGAACTGGGAATAGGTCGGCCCTCTACTTATGCTCGCATTCTGCAAGTCCTCCAAGAACGGAAGTATGTGCGAAATGAAAAAAAAGCTCTTCAACCAGAAGACTTAGGACGAATCGTTACAGCTTTTTTAATGAATTATTTTCGCCAATACGTAGAATATGACTTTACAGCCCAACTTGAAGAACAACTCGATGAAATCTCGAGTGGTGACCTCTTTTGGAAAGATGTTCTCAATCAATTCTGGACCTCATTTCATACCGCCACCGAGCAAGCAAAAGAGCTTAAAATTCAGCAAGTTCTTGAACAACTGCAAAAAGATTTAGAACCATTTTTATTTCCTCCCTCTACAGATAGTAATGATCCTCATGTTTGCCCACGCTGTGAAAAGGGTCAGTTAGGATTACGTTTGAGTAAATTTGGCGCTTTTATCGGCTGTTCAAACTATCCAGAGTGCAAATTCACACGACCTCTCCTCGCTTCTGAGGAAGGAACTTCACAAGGTACGGAAGAACCATTTGAGCGAGTTTTAGGAACTGAACCAGGAACAGGCATCCCTGTTATGGTGAAAAAAGGACCTTACGGATTTTATATACAATTGGGGGAAGCCCTTTCGAAAAAAGAAAAACCAAAACGAGTAGCCCTCCCTACAGGAACTTCTCCTCATGACATAACGTTAGAAGCAGCTCTCTCCCTTGCTGCTCTTCCTCGACAAGTTGGCCTCCATCCTGAAACAAAAGAAGCCATCACAGCTGCCATTGGGCGTTTCGGTCCTTATATAAAATTCGCCAATACGTTTGTGTCTCTCAAAAAAACGGATGACGTTCTCACCATTAATCTTGAACGAGCCCTTGAACTTATTGCAGCTAAAAAAGCGGGGCCCTCTAAGAAAGCAAAAGGTGGTCGTGGTAAAAAAGGGTAAACATCTTCCTACATCTCAAGATATTCTCGAGTTTATTAAATCTTCCTCCATGAAAGTTGGTAAACGTGAGATAGCCAGAGCTTTTAACTTAAGAGGACAAGACCGACTGTGGCTGAAGGACCTCCTTAAAAATATGGGAGAAGAAGGCCTTATTGAACGTGGCCATCAAAGAAAACTCCACTCTCAGACCCACCTTCCCTCCGTACTTCTCGTGAATGTTTCTGCCGAGCTTTCTGAAGAAGGTGAGGTTCTACTAACACCCGTTGAACCACAAAAAAACACATCTCTCATTCTTCTAACCGACAAAGGGACGGCGCGCGTCAATCCTGGAGATCGTCTTTTGGTTCGCGTAAAACTTCATAAAAACGGCTATTATATAGCCCGCCTCTTAAAGAAACTTGTGACAAAATCAACAACCCTAGTGGGAGCCCTTATCAAAAGTCGGGGCAAACTTTATGTACAGCCCTGTGATCGTAGACGGCAAGAAGATGTGTCCTTACTCGATCCTCAAGAAAGTGGCCATGAAGGAGAACTCGTCCTTGCCGAGCTCAACCAGCATTTGCGCACAAAACAAGCAAAAATTATAAAAAAATTAGGAACTTTAAATGATCCTCGCGTAATCAGCCTTATTTCCATTTATCAAGAAGGAATCCCTCATGAATTTCCTCAAGAAGCTTTAAACGAAGCTGAATACGTCCGCACATTGTCCCTTGAAGGGCGTGAAGATTTAAGATCCATCCCCTTTGTCACTATTGATGGCGAAGATGCCCGTGATTTTGATGATGCGGTGTGGGCAACCCATGATCCCGTAAAAGGATGGCACCTTATGGTCGCCATTGCTGATGTTTCCCATTATGTTAAACCAGGGAGTGCCCTTGATAAAGAAGCCTATTTAAGGGGAAATTCAATCTACTTTCCGGACCGAGTTGTCCCCATGTTACCCGAAGCACTCTCAAACGATTTATGTTCCTTAAGACCAAAAGAAGATAAAGCCTGTTTTGCCGTTCATCTATGGCTTGATACTAAGGGAAGACTTAAACACTATCAATTTGTGCGTGGTATCTTGCAATCTGTTGCTCGCTTGACCTACGCCCAAGTACAAAAAGCAGTTGATGGAAACCCCGATGAGCAGACAATACCTCTTCTTGATCCCGTTCTCCGACCTCTTTATGGCGCTTATGCTCTCCTCAAAAAAGCCAGAGAATTTCGAGGAACCCTTGATTTAGAACTCCCAGAAAAGCAAGTTATCTTAGACGAAGCAGGACATATTCAGGACATCCATCCTCGCCCACGTTTCGATAGCCATCGTTTGATTGAAGAATTTATGATTCTAGCGAACGTTGCTGCCGCTCAACAGCTTGAAGCCCTTAAAGCTCCCTGTATCTATCGTATTCACGATGTTCCTAACCCTGAAAAGATCCTCATGTTCCAAGAATTTATCGAAGGGTTAGGGTTTTCATTTCCAAAATCTCAGGCCATTACGCCACGCTCATTTTTACATCTTCTGAAAGCAGCTCATAGCACACCACACCAAGAGCTGATTAATCAGCTCACCTTACGAACCCAAGCTCAAGCTCTTTATCATCCTGATAATATTGGTCATTTTGGGTTAAGTTTAAAAAAATATAGCCATTTTACCTCTCCCATTCGCCGCTACGCCGATATTATCGTCCATCGTAGTTTGGTTGCCGCTTTGAAATTGGGCGAAGATGGCCTTCCTAAGGATATTGACCTCAACAGTATAGGTGAACAAGTTTCGTTTACTGAAAGACGGGCCGCAGCTGCGGAAAGAGCGTCACTTGAAAGATACGTTACAGTTTACCTCAAAAATAAAGTTGGCGAGACCTTTGAGGGTCGCATCAATGGAGTCACTTCCTTTGGGCTTTTCGTCACTCTTAAAGATTCTGGTGCGGATGGATTGATTCCTATGTCTTATCTCCCCGAAGACTTTTATCATTATGAAGAAAAAAAACACTGTCTCATCGGCCGCCGTCATCGGCGAGTCTATACACTTGGTGATTCCTTAAGCGTGATCTTAAAGGAAGTCGATACCTTCACAAACTCAATTACATTAGCTCCCACAGATTCCTCTTTTTCAAGACGCAAGAAGCGTTCATCAAAATAATACCAATTATGTAATTTAAATTTACGTTTCTAGATTGCTTCGTCAGAACTACGTTCTTCCTCGCAATGACGAAGCTACTGTTTTAAAGCATAAAAGTTCGTCATTGCGAGCGGAGCTAAGCAATCTAGAATGATATTTGCTCTTAATTATTTTTTGTAAATAATATAACCAACAAAGGAAAA
>JAKBAL010000091.1 GCA_021809225.1 Pseudomonadota bacterium
CCGATCATGGAAATGCAGAAGTTATGTATGATGAAACGCTCCATTCTCCCCACACAGCTCACACCCTAAATCCCGTACCTTTTGTCTTGTTTAACGGCCCGCAAGTGGTCCTTCATCCAGGAAAACTGAGTGATATTGCCCCAACGATTTTACAAATTTTGGGTATTAACAAACCGCCTTTCATGACGGGTATTTCCCTTTTGGTATTAAAAGAATGAATAAGTATTTCTTATTTCTCGTATTTTTCCTTTGGGAATTACCCTCAAGAGCAGAAGAGGCCCCCCTGGATGAACTTCACCAGCAAAAAACTGATCTTTTTCTTGAGAAACAACGCCTTTTAGGTGAGGTCGCTGCTCTTGAAAGAACCTTGCGCGACCTTTCAGTTACAAATGAAGAGAAAAAAGCAACACTTACTCACCATCGGGAAGAGATTGCTAAAAAACTTCCGCTTGTTGCACGTCTTGGACGTGCGAATCCACTCCGTATTTTGGTAGATTCTAAATCGGGTCTAAATACACTGCGGAGTATCATCTTAGTTCGCGCTTTTATGTCTTCCCTTAACCTGCAGCTACAAAACATCCAAGCAGAGCTCAATGAAGTTTCAGCCCTTTCCAATGACTTAGAGGTAAAGGCCCAATCCCTTGCTCAGCTTCTTCAGGGTATTGAATTCCAGCAAGCCCAGCTTGCAATTTTAGGAAGCCAAAAAATAGAAGATGTTAAGAGAGGTGAACTAGATCGCCTTAAGGATGTAGAAGATGTCAACACTCTCCTAAATGAAAGTCGGGCCGCTTTTTCTAAAAAAGGACAGGCGGCAACAACTGCGGCGGTAGAAAAGGGGTTACCCTTCCGTTGGCTTGAGCGCCCAGTTGTAGGCAAAATTGTTAAAGATCCGGTCCTCCAAAAGAAATTTAGCCCCAATGGTCAAGGGATCATTTTTGAAACGCCAAAGAATGCTGAAGTCTTAGCTCCCTCCAAGGGAACTGTCGTTTTTAAAGGGCCTTTCCGATCTCAAGGGGACATTTTGATCCTTGATCATGGAGAGAAAGTCTATACAGTTTTCATGGGCATGCATAAAATTGATGCAGAAGTTGGACAAAACGTATATGCTGGTGAGAAGTTAGGAATGATGGCAGGGTATGGGGCTAAGCCTCCAACGCTTTATTTAGAGTTAAGGCAAAAGGGTAAAGCAATTGACCCTAAGCCATATTTTGCTGAATAAATAAGGAGTAATCAATGACCTCTAAAACCTTGAGTTTATTTTGTTTTGTTCTTTTATCAACAGTTGCTGTTACCAGCTTTTATTCAGCTGCTCAACCGCAAGAAAAGACAAAAGTAGCTCCTTCGAAGGAAAAAACGCCTCCTGATTCTCAGTTAAATTCCCATATGTTTGATAATATTCTTGAGCGCATTAAGGAAGAATATGTCGAAGAAGTTACGGATGATAAACTGCTTGCAGGTGCCCTTAATGGTATGTTGGCCGCTCTTGACCCCCACTCCGCCTATCTTGACCCAAAGAGTTTTGAAGAATTAAAAATCAAAACCAAGGCTGAATACGGGGGATTAGGGATGGAAGTCACCATGGAAAATGGGCTTGTTAAAATTATTTCCCCTATAGACGATACCCCCGCTCAAAAGAGCGGTCTTCAATCCGGTGACCTTATTGTTGCTATTGATAAAAAACCTATCACGGGAATGACATTGAATGAGGCCGTTGAATTGCTCCGCGGAAAGGCTGGAACTCCAGTCCGATTACATATTAAACGAGAAGGAAAAGACGTTTTTGAAAAAACGTTGACCCGAGAAAACATACACGTGAAAGCCGTCAAATGGCATACCGTAGAAAATGTAGGATACATTCGGATTGCGACATTTAATGAGAGCACGACGCCTCTATTAAAAGAAGCCGTGGCAGATATTCAGAAAAAATTAGGAAATAAGCTTGAAGGCTACGTTCTCGATGTGCGTAATGATCCTGGTGGACTTTTAGATGTCGCCATCAGTGCTTCTGATCTCTTCCTTACCAAAGGAGAGGAAATTGTCTCTACCCGTGGCCGAAGTCAAAAGATGGACGAGCGTGCTTACGCCGATAGCTCTGATATTACGAATGGGGTTCCTATTGTTGTTTTAATTAACGGAGGGTCAGCCTCAGCCTCTGAAATTCTAGCTGGCGCCCTTCAAGATAATCACCGCGCTTTGGTGGTCGGAACGAAATCCTTTGGCAAAGGCTCTGTTCAACTTGTTATGCCGCTTACAAATGGGGGAGCCATCACTCTTACGACGGCACGGTACTATACGCCATCTGGTCGCTCCATTCAAGCCAAAGGCATTGAGCCTGACATCGTGATTGACCAAGTTCAAAGCAAGCTTGAAAAAATCGATGAAAGTGATTTCATCCGAGAGAAAGATTTTATCGGAGCCCTCGACATTCCTAAAGAGAAAAAGCCAGAACCGCCTTCTGATAAAGAAAAAACGGGCACTGAAAAGGAAAAAAAGGAAATTGATTCATTAGATCCTGATAAAGAAAAGAAGAAAAAAGAAGTTGAAGACTATCAGTTAATGCGGGCCGTCGACATTGTTCGCACAATGGCCATTACGCAACGATATGATAAGCAACACAAGTAGTCTAACATCCCTCCCCCCCCTTCTCTGTTGGGGGGAGGGATGATGATGATTGAGCTCTCTTCTTTCATCTGTTTATAGGATGGACTTGGCATAGATCACAACACGGTTAGCCCGACCAAAATGTCTAGTACTCTAAATTTTAAGTGATGCACCACTTATCTGACTTCTTCCAGGATGACGCAACGAGGTAATGATTCGTTGTTTCATGGCTGCACCACTAGTGTTCGAGAATCTCGGACCAATCGCCTATGCTGCTCGATCCCTCAAAAGAGCTTTAGGATCATCATATGGATATCCCAAATCATGAGCAACCGCTTCATAGGTGATATGACCACGATAAACATTAAGTCCTTCCATTAGATAAGGGTCATCAAGAAGAGCCTTTTGATAGCCTTTCCCCGCAAGCGCCAACACGAAAGGAAGGGTTGCATTATTAAGAGCAAAGGCAGATGTGCGCGCGACTCCCCCCGGCATATTGGTGACACAATAGTGGACAACCCCATGTTCAATATAGGTAGGATGGGTGAAAGTTGTGGGACGACTGGTTTCAAAGCATCCTCCTTGATCAATCGCAACATCCACCAGAACAGATCCCTTTCGCATTTTTTTAACCATGGCTTCAGAAACAAGTTTCGGCGCTGCAGCCCCGGGAACAAGAACTGCTCCAATCACAAGGTCGGAATCCACAACACATTGTTCAATGGTTTCAAAGCTTGAATAGAGAGTTCCTAGCTTCCCTCCAAACAACAGATCCAGTTCGCTCAAACGATAAATAGACTTATCAATAATCGTTACGTGAGCCCCAAGACCCATCGCCATACGGGCCGCACTCGTTCCAACAATGCCGCCGCCGATAATCGTAACTTTTGCAGGTTTGACTCCCGGCACTCCACCCAACAAAATGCCTGCTCCTCCCTTTTCTTTTTCCAGGCAGTGGGCGCCAACTTGAATAGACATACGCCCTGCAACCTCACTAGATGGCATCAAAAGAGGCAGCCCCCCTCTTGGAGAGGTTACCGTGTCATAAGCAATGGCAATACAGCCTGAATCGATGAGCGCCTTTGCTTGGTCAGGATCGGCTGCAAGGTGAAGATAGGTAAAAAGAATCTGTCCTGAGGACAGAAGTTTGCATTCATTCGGCTGGGGCTCCTTGACTTTGACGATCATGTCCGCTGCTCCAAAAACCTCCTCAGGGGTTGCAACAATAACCGCCCCTGCAGCTTCATAATCCGCATCACTCATCCCGATCCCAAGACCAGCATTTGTTTCGACAAAAACCTGATGGCCATTATGAATAAGCTCACGCACTGAGGATGGGACAAGTCCTACCCGATATTCATGGTTTTTAACTTCTTTAGGGACACCAATTCTCATTTAAATTTCTCCATTAATTGTATGTATGCTGTACCAAGGTGTGCCTTAAAGTGTCAAGAAAAGTGTTATCCCATTTCCCAGTGACAAACTTCTATTCAAAAGGTAAGATTTAAAGTCAAATAAAACTTGGGGAAACCATGGTCCTATTTTATTATATTTTGTCTCTGATCGCCGTATTTGTTTTTATCCTTTTATCCGCTCTTTGCGCCGCTTCTGAAGCTGCTGTTTTAGCCGCATCTCGTGTGCGACTTTATCATTTAGCAAAAAAGGGAAATGCTAAGGCTTCTATCATCCTAAATTTGCAAGCCCATATTGGGGGATTTATAAGTTCGATTCTTCTTTTGAATACATGGTTTAATACGCTTGTGACGGCTTTGGTTACAGGCATTTTAACTTATCTTTTTGGGGCTGTGGGTGCTCTTTATGCAGCCATTGGCATGGGAGTTCTGATCACTGTTTATGGAGAAGTCCTTCCCAAAATGTATGTTTATACGTGCCCAGATCGTGTAGCCATTGCTTTCGCTCCTTTTTTTAAGCCTCTTCTCGTGCTTATGACGCCCTTAACAAAAACCATTAATTTTTTAGCCCAAGGGTCACTACGCTTTTTGGGTATTAAAATTGAACATGACTTATCTGAAGGTGCCTCAGCAGAAGAACTACGGGGAGCTATAGAGCTCCACGTCGGTTCTTCAAGTGAGGAACGATCAATGTTACGAAGCATCTTGGATTTAACGGCCGTTGAGGTCACCGAGGTCATGCGCCACCGAAAAACCATGTTTATGATTAACTTGGATTTACCTAATCAAAAGATTGTCGATCATGTTTTGAAGGCGTCTTATACACGTATTCCCATATGGCAAGAAAACCCTGAAAATATTGTTGGTATTCTCCATGCAAAGGACTTGCTAAGAGCCGTACAGGCCCATAAGGGAGACTTGGAAAAGCTCAATATTAAAAAAATTGCAAGCCCCCCTTGGTTTATTCCTGAAACCACAACTCTTTTCTCTCAACTTTCTGCCTTTCGCGAGAGGCACGAACATCTTGCGTTTGTTATTGATGAGTATGGCGATCTTCAAGGAATGATTACGCTTGAAGATATTTTAGAAGAAATCGTTGGTGAAATTGTGGATGAACACGATGTGGAAATCCCTGGCGTAAGAATCACTGCAGATGGAACATATGTGATTGATGGAACGGTCACGATCCGAGATTTAAACCGGCAGTTTAGTTGGAATTTACCGGATGACCATGCGGCAACATTAGCCGGCTTGGTATTGCATGAAACACGGGAAATTCCAGAAGGCGGCCAATCTTTTATGATCCAGGGTTTTAGAATGGAAATTCTTCGTCGTCTCCGACAACAAATTACGCTCGTTCGATTGACTCCCCCGCTTCCTCAGGAGAAAGAACCTTCAAAGAAAGGGCGTGAACCCCGTTCTTAAGCTCTTCTTCAAGGCAGGCATAAATCTTTTGATGGCGTTGAATTCGGCTAAGACCTAGAAAAGCAGAAGAAACGATTGTCACGTGAAAATGACTTTCTCCTCCCGGCTTATAACCTCCATGACCAACATGAAGATGGGACTCATCCTCGACCTTTAAATAGATCGGAGAAAAAGCATCGCATAACTTGGATTCAATATGGGTTTTTAAACTCATCGACGCCTTTCTTCACACTCAGGATAAGTGAATTAAATCACTTATCCTAAATGTATTCATTCTCTCATAGAAGAGAGAATGATTAGAAGCTTAATGACATGTGTTGGTCATGTGGTCACATGTCTGTCCGACTGCGCAACAGTTTGTTCCACAGGTTTGTGAATGACCGCAACATGTTCCTGAAGCAGGATTAATACATTGCTTATCAGCTGGACAGCAACTCATTCCGGCACAATTATTTGCTGGAGAACAGCACATTGCCGCTACACATGTATCAGGAGCGTGACAGTCATGATCAGTGGTACAATGTTGTGCGATAGCCCCTGATCCCCAAAAAAACATACTAAAAAATAAAATTGCACACATTTTTTTTATTACTTGAATTGAATTTAGTTTCATAGTTGTGGTTCTCCTTTTATTTTGTTATTAATTTTAGGTAAACTGTTTACCAAAAGAAATCACCTCTTAATAAGAAAAATAAACACATACAGTCATTTATAACACAAAAAACCAATTTTAGAAAGATGTAAAAGAAGGATTCAAATAACACCATTTAACATAAATTATTATGTCCAGCAGCTTACCGCTGAGACCCATTGATCACTTCCCAAAATTCGTCGAGCTTCAAGCTAACACCACCCACGAGCAGGCCATCCACATGGGGAAGGGCCAAAAGTTCAGCTGCGTTCTGACCATTGACTGAACCTCCATAAAGAGTCGGAATGAGAGCACTACCCGTTATACGCGAGGAAAGCTCATATTTGATCAGCCCCATCACCTCTTCAATTTCTTCAGGCTTGGGAATATGACCTGTACCTATTGCCCATAAAGGCTCATAAGCAATGAGAAGGTCGTGGGGTGTAAAACTGTCAGGTAAATCAGAAACAAGCTGATTTGATATAATCTGAAGGGCCTTTCCATTTTTTCTCTCCTCCACACTTTCTCCAATGCAAAGAATCGGACGAAGCCCCATTTTAATAGCGGCCTCCATTTTTTTTCGAATGAGGGGGCTACTTTCATGATGATAACGCCTTCGTTCACTATGACCAACGATGACATATTTACAACCAATGTCAACGAGTTGCAAAAGACTCACATCTCCTGTGTAAGCACCACTCTTTTCAAAGTGACCGTCTTGGCCTCCAACTTCAATAGGAGAATCCTTAATAATTTCTATAACAGATGTCAGGTAGGGGTAAGGCGGGCATAAGATAATATGGGGAAGCGAACGGTTGGCCTTTTGGATTCGGTTTAAAAACCCAGTAGCCAATTTTTGGGCTTCCGCCTTCGTCCCATTCATTTTCCAATTGCCGATAATATATTGTTGCATTGCATCCTCGCCATTTTTAACTGTTGGGGCATTTTTGCTTATAAGACGCCACCCTGTCCAGACTTCAATGATATTTGTTAATGATATTTCATAAAAATTCTACCATTTTCTTATATTCTTATATAGACTATCAAAAAATTAATAGGGTTAATAAGGATGGCTGAGCCTTCCCCACAAGACATACAGGAACACGTTTCACGAGCTCGACAGAATGCCTGGGCTCAAACAGCATCCCAACAACAACCCTTTCACCCTACAGGAGGAAGTTATGCGTCACCCCCTCTTCCAACCCTCCCTATTCAACAAGACCGCATAAAAACAAAAGAACTTACAGTGAATATGAGTAACTTTTCTTTAATTGCAATTTCTTTCAGCTTAATGTTTTTGGGAGCCCTTACCTTTTTAAGCGGATTTTTGCTCGGAATATGGTTTGCAGGACCTTCAACACCTTCTGTCGTGATGAGCTCTGGTGAGGGGTTTACTTTAGGGTTTTTACCTTCCCAACAATCCCAGCCCTTTCAACAAAATGAACACCTTCCTTCTCAAGGAAACACCACGTCTCACAATCTTGCGGAACAAGCAAGAAAGGCAATACCATCCGCCATTTCAACTGCAACCATTCCTAACCTACCTTCCTTTTTAGCTCCTTTTGTTACCTCAGCCCAATCTGCTATAGGGCAGCAATCGGGATATAAGACCCAACAACAATTAAACCATCAGAAAGAGCAAG
>JAKBAL010000092.1 GCA_021809225.1 Pseudomonadota bacterium
TTTTTGGGAATGCATATTGCGTATGTCCTAATTCTGACGAATTACGTTCATAACGGCTCCGGCTATTCTTGATGTCTTAGATCCGCAACCGTTTGAGCTATCTCGGCACTTTCTTTTGATGTCGCGCCTGACAAAAAGTCTTAGTCGCTTACGACAAAGCGCGCCTCACTAAAACCGTTCGGATAGCCTTCGCTCGCAGATGCTCGCTAATTTGATTTTCTCGTCTCAAGACGCATACGTAGCTGGAGCAAGATTGCGTTCTGAGGGGAATGAAAATCTAAAGCAATGAGGTTCTCTTATGAGTGAGTATTGACTTATTAAAGTTAGAAGAGAATAATTGATAGGCCAATTAAAGTTGATTATTAAAATCAAAAATGTGGGATAATTTATGAATTTAAAAAAATCTATATTCGTAACAGCGTTGTTTTTATCATTTTCTATTTCATCTTTTGCTTTTGCAATGGAAGAAGACGATCAACATCCAGGGGGTCTGTTTAAGAGAAATATTGCAGATGCGCAGGAGATGTGGTCACCGCAGTGTCAAGGATGTAATAAATGGCTACTTCGTTACTCACTCCCTTATAAACCGACCGACCAGAATGTGAGTTATACAGACCTGAAGGCAAAAATGAATCACGTATATTGCTCTTACATGTCGAGTCAGGCAATGACCTCAGAGGAAGGCCAAGCGTTGCAAAGTCCGACATGTCCAAAAGAAACAATACACTCTACTGCGCTCAAAGCCGCAGAAGCTGCCACAAAAAGGATGCTAGAGAAGCAGAACGAAGATAAAATGAACTACAACCTCAGCCAAAAGCATTACGAAGAACGATGGACCTACGGTAACCATAACTCCGGTCACGTGGTTTGCGCTGAGTGTGAAAAATATGTCTTGGCAGATGTCTGGGATGATAACTACCACCGGTGGTGGAACGACGCAATGAAACGCCAATGTTACCCAGAAATAGCTCCAAAATTGCAGGATTTTAAATGGAAGTGGGTCCACCTAAGCAACGAAAAATACGGGGATCCCGTCCCAAAAGAATGGCACAAATCGAGTCCTATAGTTGAATCAGACGAATTCGAGTGTTGCTGTAGCATACAGTAAGCAGTTAACGCTATTTTTTCTATTAGGGTATGAAGAAAGTAAAAGCGTGACGAATATAAGTAAATAGTAAAAAAATTGTCTTATTCTTATAGTCTTTCAATGAGATATTTAAAATAGAAAGACCTTTTCTTTGGCAATTATCAAGAAGAACCATCGTGACTCCTTGAATCAAGACCTCTCTTCGTTCGCATCCACTCCCTAAATTTTTCCATGGCCCCTGATCATATCCACACAAAAAACGTGAGCAGAGCGAACGAGGCCGTCCTGAGAAATTGAAATTTTCGAAAGGCGCACTTAACGGCGATTGCACTTTCAGCGACAATCGCCTTGCGCGGCCCTGCGGACAGCTTAAGAAAAGTAAGATATTGTTATTCTGTAATTGTTCGTATATTTTTAAAAAAACTTAGGGAGATACATAAAAATGAATATTCAAAATAAAATTTTCAGAATCTTAAGAACTACATCTCTTGTGGGATTTACATTACTTCCAAACACTTCTTCTGCCATGCAGGAGGAAAACAATGATGATGTTCGTGGTACAAATCGAGTAAGGCCTTCCGGCACGAAGACGAAAGGATCTACTGAAGCAAGTTTTAAAAAAGGAATATTTAGTGGTAAATCCAGTGTTACTCAAAATCCTGACGGCACGACGACTATAAAAGGGGAGTCTAAAGTAGGGAGCAGTACAATTACGACAGAGTATAGTACTCGCTCTAAGAAGGATGTTGAAGAAGAAGAAAAGAGAGAAAGAAAAGAAGAAAAACAAAAAAAAAGAAAAAGAGAAATAGAAGACCTTGAAGAAAAAATTAAAAATGCAATACGCCGTATAGAGGAAAATACAATAAAGTTACAAAACGCTGAAGAAAAGAGGGGAACGGCAGTACAGAAACTTATTCAGGGAACGTCTCTAAATGAGGAAGAGGGATGGAGTATTGTTCACGAATATAGAAAAGGAAGAATGAAAATAGAAAAAGCTTGGACAAAATTATCAGGTGCACAAAACGGTAGTTCTCCTCCAGGAATCTCTTCAAATGAAGAATTAAAGAGAAAACTTAAATCATGGAAAGAGATTGATGAAAAAGTTTGTACCGCAAAGTGGCATATAAAAGATGCGGAAGGTGATAAAAAGAAATACGAAAAAAAAAGGCGCCGAATAGCCGAATAACTTAAACCAAAGAAAAGCTCTTTAGAGCTTAAAGTACTCTCCATAAGCGTCACCCAAAGGAGGTGGGGAGGCAAAAGGTCGCGAACCACCCCCACGAGTACCAAGTTTTCTTCAAAAAATCTGTAAAATTATGATCGAATATAAAAGATACATTGGCCATTTCACCTTTGATGAGACAAAAAATATGAGCACCTCTAAGAACATATTTTTTGGAAGGAATTCAAATAAAAAGAGAGGGACATGGCAAAAAGGGACTGAAACAAGAAGCCTTTTGGTGGATTTTAGGGAATATACTTTGTTTTTTGGACATTTAGCACACTTTAGGCAGATTTATCCTGTGAAAACTCTCCTTTCTTCCCAGAAGATGAGCCTTTTCATATTGTAAACAATATTGGCAAACGTAATTTTAATATCAGCCCTCTTAAGTCCAATTGTGCGGATAAAAAGGCCCATTTTGTCTTTTTGTACAGCAAAAATATGCTCAACTTTTGCTCGGACTTGTGATTTTCTCCTGTTAGCTTTCCGCGTAGGGGAAGTCAGAGGCTTGCCTTTTGGTTTTTTTCGGTGAAGGTGAGAAACAAATCCATTATTGCAAAGAAGATCTTCATTTTCTTTAGATCGGTAAGCTGTGTCCCCCCAAACCTTACTGCAAGTGTTCTCTTTATCTAGGAGCTGGTGTAAGATCTTCCCATCATACTGACTGGCGTCGGTTGTCTGAGATTTCCGTATAAAGCCATAACGTTTATCCATAGAAATATGATTTTTGTAACCGAAAGCAGGAATAGCAAGGTCGATGTGTTTATCTTCATCTTTGGCCTTGGCTTTACTGTATTTAACAATCCATCTGGCGTCTCTGTCTTTCTGAGCTAGCTTTGCAGGCTTTGCTTTCCATTCTTCAGGGATCTTTCCATCTTTGATGATTTCTTTTTCTTCTTTTGTCATTCTCTGACGGGGAGCTGATATAATTGAGGCGTCGACAATCTGTCCGCTCATAGCAAGATACCCTCTCTCTTTTAAAGCTTTATCAAAGGTTTCAAAGAGTTTCTCTATAATTCCTTTCTGACTTAAGCGTTCCCTGTAAAGCCAAATTGTCTTTGCATCAGGAACGCTCTGGCAAAGCTCTAAACCTAAGAACCTCATAAAGCTCAGACGATCCTTAATTTGGAACTCTGCTTGATCATCAGAGAGACTGTAGAGCGATTGCAGAATTAAAATCTTAAAAATTAAAACAGCATCATAAGGAGGGCGTCCTCCTTTAGATCTATCTGAAAAATCTAAGCCTCTTTCCAGGACAGGCCGGAAAACCTCAAAATCTACCACTTCCTTTAACTTCTCTAAGGGGTCACCAAATTGTGACAGACTCTCTAAACGGTTTTGCATATCAAATAATCCTGGCTGAACCATAAGCGGCTTCTCCTCTTTGGCTTCTTCTCTCAAATCTTATCACTTTCTTATAACCATACTAGAGGTTTTTAGAGGTGCTCATATTTTTTACGGCAGAGTTGCTAACACTCAAGATCTCATTACATTTCAAGGAAAATCAATCAAAGAAACACAACACGCCTTTCGAGACGCCATCAATGAACACATTGATTGGTGCAAAAAATATGGTAAAAAACCTGAGAAACCCTTCTCTTTAGAATAACCGTATTTTGTCCTTTTAGGGTCATTCCCCCCAAAAACACAAAATAGCCCCATAGAGCGTCGCTGGATACACCTTATGGGACGACGTGTGGGTAAATACCAAAAAATCACTTTCGCCTCTGCAAGACGCTCCTAGGGGCTTCTGGAGGTACTTTATGGTGGAGGGGAGATCTCCGTTAGAGCATCATCCAAAGGATGCGCACTTATGCGCTATTTGAAATCTCGATTTCAAATAGCGCAGTGCTTGACGGCCACGGGCGTTAAATTCAGCGGTATACCTCTTTGCGATCCCCAACCTTTACAACAAGGATGCGTGAGACGTTATCCTCAATGCTACTGATGAGCCGATAATCGCCTACACGGTACTTCCAGAGAGTACCGAGTTGAGAACCACGCAGGGCTTCTCCAATACTGCGTGGATCATCCAGATGAGCAACACGCTCAAAAAGGAACTTCAAAATACGCCTAGCTTGCTGAGGGTCAAGTTTATCCAACTCTTTCTCTGCTGCTGGGTCTAGTTCAACTGTCCATGCCATATTTTTTCATAACTTTTTGAAGAGGGATAGTTTGCGTGCGACCTGCACGGATGTCTTCTAATCGCTTTTCGGCTAAGTAAACGTCTTCGATATCGTCAAGGTGTTCAAGAATGGCCTCCTTGACGTAAAACGATTTACTACGGCCTGTCTGAAGGGACAATTTTTCAAGACGATTCTCTATCTCATGTGGCAATCGAATGGAGTATGTCATAAGCTTCTCCTTAAATGTAATGCATATAATACATTATGTGCTTCCTTTGTTTCTTTTGCAAGACAAAATCCAAAATATGCTGGAAAGAGTTAGGCCGCCCGCAGGGCCGCATAAGGCGATTGACGCTGAAAGTGCAATCGCCGTTAAGTGCGCATTTCGAAATTTTCAATTTCCTCATGATTTTTTAGGAAAGCATATTTATTCGATGGGTGAAGGTTTTTCAGGTATTTTGTCATATTTTTTGCACCATTCAAGGTACTCATCAATGGAATCCCGAAAGGATTGCTTCATTTCTTTTATGGATTTTCCTTGAAAAGTGAGGGGGTATTGAACGTTAGAAACCTTTCCTTGGAAGAGATTTGTCTTTTCATCGAAGGTAAAAGAACCGATGTAACCTTTGTGTTTAATCATGGCTTTTAGGTTGAAGTTTTAACAAAACTGGCAAAATCGTGGGGGTGGTAAGAACCTTTAGCCTCCCTTGGCTCATAACACAAGACCTGCGTTAGCAGCCCCCTCCTGCTACGTATGAAAAAACGATAGCAAACCCAAAAATTTTGGGCAAGGGACTTTTTTTGTAATTCCTAGAGAACGGTCATGTCAATTTTTAGATATGCGCGCTTATACAAACTAAAAAGTTTGTGCGCTTTGTCGCAAGCGACGCAGACCATTTTTCTTTTTTAATTAGAGAAAGACGCAATGGCGTTCTTCTCGCCATTGCGTCTTGGTAGGCAAAAAATTCTGATTCTCGCGTCTGTCAACGAGTGGCCGAAGGCCATCCCCAGAGGGGACGCGAAGCGGGAGCGGAGCGCTCTTGACAGGCATAGCGAGAGAGGAATTACAGAAAATCCGATTTGTGAGCGTAGCGAACTAGGGGTAAGAAATTCGCTTAAAAATTTTTGTTTTTGAAAGTTTGTCCACAGGAAAACCCGGTTTTAAAAAGTTTTAAATATAGTTTTAATAAGTTTTAGAAGTCTAAACGCCGCTGAAAATATAGCCTTTTGGGGTACTTTTGTCCGTGATCCTTTGACCTAGTGTCCGTGATCCTTTGACCTAGTGTCCGTGATCCTTTGACCTAGTGTCCGTGATCCTTTGACCTAGTAAATTTTATGCACAGGGTTATCAATGTCCGTGATCCTTTGATCTAGTGTCCGTGATATATCCACCTTACTTTCGCGATTTCCTTTCTCAATCGTTGATTCAATTTCTTCCAAAATTTGGCCTATTTTCTCTATGGTTGATAATCGTTGAAATAAAACAAAAGCTTTTTTGTTTTTTTGAATCCATTGCATTGTATATCCAGGAATATCATTAGCCATTACGGCGGTTTTTAAATCGCTTTTAAACTTCCTTATTTCTCTTTCGCTTCCTGACTTTTCATAAAGCTTTTCGATAGAAAATTCCCATGAGTCTTGATTCTGCCCAACATGCTTCCTAGCTGTTCTGTAAAGGAATCTCTTCAGAGCTGATGTTAAATCGAAATAACCTTGATCCACCCTTAGCAGCGAACCTTGTGCACAAATGCCATCGTATAGCCATTGTGAAAGAGTTATTTTAATTTCTTTGATATCTTTCCGCTCTGTATACTCCCAACTGTCCAGAAATCCAAAATCAGATTTATATCGATAGTCTTCATTTCGAATTGTTGTATCTATTGCTGTACGTTTTAGCCGATGAAGGCTCTTTTCTAGTTCTTTTTGCTGTGTATTAACGTTGTGTTTGTGAATTGCGGTTAATATTTCATGCCTTGGAACAATCATGGTACGCGGAGGAATATCTTTTCCAAAATTAAGAATTTCCTGCATTTTGCTAGCAACAAACAGAATGATGTCCCAATCGTATATGCTTGCAAGGAAATGACCAGTATGACGAGTTACCTTAACTTTTTTTGTTCCATCAGCACTTTCGTAAATAATTGGGTTTTTGCGATTCTTTGAAAGTGCGAGGAACGGAACTTCCATCATTTCTATAAGGTCTCTTGCCGGATTTTTTTTATAAGGGGTTATTTCAGTTTTCTTTTTTATCTGACTCTTCTTTGATGTCTTTTTACCCTTTGGACGGCTTTTATTAGTATCCTTTTTTTCCTCTAAAACCCTCGTTTGGGGCTCTTTTTCCCTTAGCTTTTCCGCTAATTTTTCAAAAATGAAAGTAAGAAATTTTCTCATGCTTTGACCTCTTTAGATAAGGCTTAGCAGAAATTACCTGCCAAGCCTTTCCTCTTTTACCTATGTTCTAACTGATTACTCCAATTTTGACACATTTTAGACATAACACCATGTAAAACATACATACTTTCAAGGGCAATAGACTCCTGCTCTAAGAGAGAATCCATGCTCCTTAAATTTTTTTCTAACTCTTCTAAAAAGTAACAAAAATTGTGTATGGTGAGATCAGTCATGATCAATCCTCCTCTAAAGGGTTGTTTGTGATTAGCAGCGCGTAGGCCTGAACACCTACGCGTTGCGCGTTATTAAATTATCTCATTCTTTAGTTTGTGGCAATGCTCTCTCTTTTTTCTCGCTTTTCTTTACCCTATCTTCTTTTTTCCTATTTTTATTCAGCCATTCAGATAACTTCTTAGAACTTGAGAGGACGTCAGTAGGGATTTTTAGTCCTTTCTTATCACATAAAAATTGAGCAAAAGAGAGTTGCCTTTGACTTGGTTCCCTGTCTTGATCTCCTTCTTCTGCCATCCGAATTGCTATCGATTTTATTTCCACAATCCTATCTTTTGGAACCCAAACTTGAACAAGAGAGAGATCGAGTGCCCTCATTTTTTCTCTATGTTTTCTCTGCCGCTCTGCGTCTGTAAATCCCATTAATGGTTTTTCTCCCGTGTGTGACTGTCACATCTTAACGATGTTAGTCTAGAAAGTAAAGTGATTGAAAAGCGCACTCCCATTTTTTGGGAATGCATATTGCGTATGTCCTAATTCTGACGAATTACGTTCATAACGGCTCCGGCTATTCTTGATGTCTTAGATCCGCAACCGTTTGAGCTATCTCGGCACTTTCTTTTGATGTCGCGC
>JAKBAL010000093.1 GCA_021809225.1 Pseudomonadota bacterium
AAAAGCGTAAGCTATTAGAAAGCCGCCCAACCAGAAGCAAAGTTCAATCCCTATCCACAACTCCATTGCTGCAAGAATGGGCGCTTTTAAAAAGCTCCATGCCGAGTCCCTGTCCCCACTATAATTTGTAAAACCATCAATAATCTTTCCGAAAAGAAGGGGAAAGAGGGTTTGATCAAAGGCCCAAGCGAGCCAAAGCAATTGGATAACGGCAAACATGAACCATTGTTTTTTTAGAAAAAAAACAACAAATCCAAAGAGGGTTTTAGAGGGAGCGGTATCTTGGGCCTTGCGCATTGTTAAAATCCAGCACAGAAAAGAATGAAAGGGTGTGTATACGCAATCAAAATGAAAAACGCACTTTTTAGACTACCCCGGAATGTCACGGGGATAAGAAAAACCTACACTACTCTCGCTTTTAACTGAATTTATCCGATTTGGCAAGAGGGGGCAGGGCCATGGCGTCCAATTTTTAATACGGTAACCCTAACGAGGGCGCAAACCCTGGACTCGGGCCTGTAAATAAACTTCTTCCCAGATTTTTATTTTTTACTTTAAAAACAATAATATTAGAAAAAATTAAATATTTTGTATACATTTTACTTGTATTCAACCCTATTTTGAGATATCCTAAAAATAGGACGGAGATCTGGTTGCATAGATTGCCTTAAACATCTATCACTCCTCTCCGTCCCTTTTTTATAGGAATTGAATTTTATTATAGGTAGAAGGGTGTGGGACTTTCGATGGACGTACACTCTCTCATAAATTATTTTAGATCTCTTCCTCCTTCAGAAGGACGTAAGCTTGATCCCTACACAGAGGAGAAAACAACTTTTGTGATAAAGAAAGCCCCTCGTTTAAACGACCACATGCGCCTCGTCCTCGATATTAAGCTTCAGGGACTTGAGTGGCAACGAGCTTCCAATTGGGATCAGAGCTCGCAATGGCACGAGAAAAAGTCCAGATATCTGTAACTTCTGAATATCGATCCGGATCCCCTTCAAGAACCTTCCCTTTAGAATTGCGTGTTACAAGGCATTGCTCTGACACAAACCTAACAGTACAATAAACGTTGCCTTTTTCCTCTCGTTTATCGAGTATTTCTGACGTGACAATACGTGACACATCGACTTCAAGGGTTCTTTTGGATTTGTTTCTCTTCGCAATCGAATCCTTAAACGTATCAAGGAGTGGTCCCTCTAAAAGTTTATTAAGAGTTGGAAGGTCGCCTAGGGCATATGCTTCAACGATTTTGCGGAAGGCAAGTCCTGCTCCTTGTAAGAATCGATCATCATCCATGCTCTTGGATTCATCCTCTTCTTGAAGAGTCTCAACCTTCGCGGAAGTTGGGGCTGTGCGCGGCCTAACCGGTATAACCACATCATCTTCTACAGATTGTCTTTTGCGGATGGGTTTGTCTTTATCATGTGTTCCAAGCACAAGCCACAGGCGGTACCCCAAGAAGGCTGCAATGGCAGCGAGGAGCACAAGATCTAAAAAAGCCATAATTTTAATCCTTTCATTCCTATCCTTATACAGGAATTCTTTGATTCTGTCATCTTAGGGTTGTAGAAAATTTTTTGGACCTTCTCTATTATATATAATATTTAAAGTGATTGAAGAAAAAATCACTTGAAATTTTTTAGAATCACATTAGATTAAGTTTAAGTTTGTATCATTCTTATTTAGTGGACTACTCACCAACCCGTGTGGGGACGGGTGATTATGTTACCTTATTTATTTTGTTGCTTAAAATAAAAAAAGAATCCCTACAAAACGAATTACCATACTCTATATTCACAGCTAAATTAATATTAATGAGGTTTTTTATGTCAAAATATTTAAACACAAGCATCTCTTTTTTTGTTCTCCTCACTTGTTTATATACATCTGAAAGCCAAGCTGTGCGTTGGCAAGGTCTTGACGAAGAGAGAAAACAAATTGTAATGAAAATGAATGATCACAGGAAAGAATATGCTTCAGGAGCAAATCTTTATTTAAGTTACTTTGAAGGCATTCAATTTGAAATAAGTGTCGGTTGCCATCCAAATAAAGAAACGAATGTTAAATTTCCCAAGAAAGAATTCTTATTAGACTGGAAAATAGGCTTCAGGCAGATAAAAAGTCTTATTGATCTAGGTCAAGATGGAGAGATATTTAGCGAAGAAAATAAAAAAGGCCTTAAAAAAGTTGTTAAAGAAATTTATAAAAATCTTTCCACTGGACTTCATAATATTGAAAACGAATTTGACTTTCAGTATGCAAAAGAGTATTCAGATCTAAATACTGAACAGCTTTCAAGTCTTATTACTGAATTCAACACAACGACTCTTCCTACGAGCTTTGGAGGAGCCCTTTTACCTAAAATTGCTCATAAATTGTGGTCTGACGTTGAACCTGATTCTTCTGTTCCTTCCTCTACTGTTCTTGCTCCTCCTGCTCCGAAAGAGGAACAAAAACCTATACTCAGCTTTAATGTTCTAGATCTTCAGAAAAGGGTTCAGGGAGAATTTGCGGAGAGACAACATCTGGGAGGTGGTGAAACGGTTATGGTTTTTGGCTCTATCGTCGCTCCAATGTACTATTATCAAATGAGGAATCATGAAGAGGAGATTTTTGGTCACTCCCCCTCAAATTTGGTGAGTATGAGAGATTTATCTGAGGTTCAGAACTTTTATAACAAGCTTAATGAAGACAAAACAGTTGAGCTTGGGAATGAGTTAGAAGGCCAGATGCGCAAAGCCCTTACAATGTCTAAAGATCGTACCTCTTCGGATACAGCAATCAACAATCCAAAAGAGTTTTTACTGCGTACTTTTGGCCTCTTACGCATGCAATACGAGCGCCATAAAAACTCTCCAGAGATGGTCATGTTACTCAATACGGCCTTTTACACGTTTGCAGAGCAAGACGGCCAGTGCACCCGTGGACTCTTAGGGCGAACAATTCAAATATACAAAGAAATTTTTGATTTTGGAATCCGACATAAGCTGACATCTGCTGAAAAAAAATAAGAGGGTGAATTCAATACCTACGACCACCTTCTTATGGGTAAAGAAGGGAAGGCTTTCTTTCCTCCTTTACGACTTAAATTAATCGGGCTTGCATCCTTTGAAAAAATTGTTAGTATACAAATGAAATTGCTAATGGTTAACGAGAGTGGGCTATAGCCCACTTTTTTATTGATATAACTTGGAAGAGCGATGAGTTTGGAACAACGCATTAATGACATCATTACGCCCACCCTTCTCGATAAGGGATTTAGGGTGGTGCGGACGCAGTTGCAGGGCGCTAAACGCAAAACGCTTCAGATTATGATTGAGCGTATTGACGGGATAAATGTTACCGTGGATGATTGTGCCCTAGCAAGTCGCGCAGCTTCTGTTTTGTTAGATGTAGACGATCCCATTCACGATCCTTATGTATTAGAAGTAAGCTCGACCGGTTTAGACAGGCCTCTCGTTGCAAAGAATGATTTTGAAAGATTTGCTGGCTCAAAGATTAAACTTGAACTTTACACCCCCTATAAAGGAAGCCGCCGGTTTCAAGGTCTTTTGCTGGGGATTGTGGGAGATCTCGTAAAAATTGAGCTTGATCCCCAAAAGGAAGTTGCGGAGTTTACCTTTTCTGACATACAAAAGGCTAAACTCATTCCTGATTATAAAACGTCCAGCTCAAGTTGAGGGAAAGATGACGGAAATACATACAAACCCTGGAAATCGTGAACTTTTATTGGTTGCTGAAACAGTAGCCCGTGAAAAGGCTATTGAAAAGGACCAGGTTCTAGAAGCCATGGAACAAGCCATTCAAAAGGCGGGTCGTTCCAAATATGGTTATGAGCACGATATTCGCGCCAAAATCGACCGTAAAACGGGAGAAATCACCCTTATTCGCTGCCGAGAGGTTGTGGAAGAGATCGAAAATCCCGCAACCCAAATGACTCTTGCAGAAGCCCATGTCATTGATCCAAATTTAAAGGTAGGAGATCTTTTAACAGAAGCCTTGCCTCCCATTGATTTTGGTCGTGTTGCTGCACAAACGGCAAAGCAAGTCATTTTCCAAAAGGTTCGCGATGCCGAACGTCTTCGTCAGTATCAAGAGTATAAAGATCGCATTGGCGATGTCGTAAGCGGTATTGTTAAGCGTATTGAATTTGGAAATATATTTATTGAATTAGGCCGGGCTGAAGCTCTTTTGCGTCGTGATGAGATGATTCCACGAGAAAACATTCGCGTTGGTGATCGTATCCGCGCTTATATCTTTGACGTTAGGGAAGAACCCCGCGGCGCTCAAATTTTTATCTCGCGAACCCGTCCCGAATTCATGGCGAAACTTTTTACGCAAGAAGTGCCTGAAATTTATGATGGGGTTATTGAAATTAAATCCGTGGCGCGGGATCCTGGAAGCCGAGCAAAAATTGCTGTTACGACTTCGGATCCATCTATTGATCCTGTAGGGGCCTGTGTTGGTATGCGGGGAAGCCGTGTGCAAGCCGTCGTTTCTGAACTTCAAGGAGAAAAAATTGACATCATCCCTTGGTCAGCTAACCCAGCGACCTTTATCGTCAATGCATTAGCTCCTGCTGAAGTTGTAAAGGTTGTCGTCGATGAAGAAAGCCAACGTATTGATGTAGTCGTGCCCGATGATCAACTCAGCCTTGCTATTGGCCGACGTGGTCAAAACGTGCGCTTAGCTTCGCTTCTCTCGGGCTGGAAAATAGATATTTTAACCGAGGCTCAAGAATCAAATCGACGGACTGAAGAAGTCAAGATGCGTTCTGATCTTTTTGTTAAGGCATTAGACGTTGATGAGATGATTGCTCATCTCCTCATCGGAGAAGGCTTTACAAAAATAGAAGAAGTTGCTTACATTGACTTAAATGAACTCTCTTCCATTGATGGGTTTGATACTGATTTAGCAGCAGAACTTCAAAATCGCTCAAAAACATATCTTGAAACCCAAGAGCGTCATTTGACAAAGCGCGTAAAGGAGCTCAAAGTAGCTAAAGATTTAAGCTCATTAGAAGGTCTCGATCTCGATATTCTCGTGACCCTCGCGGAAAAAGGGATTAAGAAACTCGACGATCTGGGTGACTTAGCAGTGGACGAACTTCTTGAACTTTTACCTCAAGGACGTCTCACTGAAGAAAAAGCTCAAGAAATTATCATGGCCGCCCGTGCTCATTGGTTTGAGCCTGAGGGCCAATCAACTGAAAGTTAGCTGTATGACGGATAAGGATGGGAAGACTATCAATAAAAAGCCTCTGACGCTTTCCGCAAATACCCTTACCTTAAAAAAGGGTGGCGAAGCTCACGTGCGCCAAAGTTTTACTCACGGTCGTTCGAAAACCGTAACCGTAGAAGTAAAGAAAAAGCGAGTTATTCTTCCTGGACAGCAGAAAACGGAAAATAACACCTCAAAGGATGGGCAATTCCTGGGTAACACAGGTCTTACCTCTCAGCAAGTTGAAGAACGTCTGAAGGCTCTACATGGGGCCATGAAGACTCAGGTTGAAGAATCAGAACGTGCTCGTCTACAATCTTTGGAAGATCAAAATCGCCTTAAGCAAGAACAAGAAGTTGTGTCTCCAGTTGAAGAAGAAGTTATCGTTCCTGAGGCTCCTCCTCCCCCTCCTGCAGTTGAAGCTGAAATTGCTCCTCCAGCAGAAGGCCTTCATAAAAAGAAAACCGTTTTTTCTTCTTATGCGGATGAAGAGGAAGAGACACGTCGCGGCAAAGGGGAAGCAAAAGTTAAAACGCCTCTTGTCAAAAGGACAGAACCTCGTAGACGTAGCGGCAAGCTTACCATTGTTCAAGCGTTAAGAAGTGATGAAGACAAGCCAGGACGCAGTCTTGCAGCCATGAGAAGACTACGCGAAAAGCGTAAAATGGCCGGAATGGAAAAACTTCAGCAAAAAGTCATTCGAGAAGTTATTATTCCTGAGGTCATTACAGTTCAGGAACTCGCTAGCAGGCTTGCAGAGCGCAGTTCTGATGTCATTAAGGCCTTAATGAATATGGGCGTAATGGTAACGATTACCCAATCCATTGATGCAGATACAGCAGAGCTTATTGCCACTGAATTTGGCCATCAAGTCAAACGGGTATCCGAATCAGATATTGAAATAGGTCTTCATATCAAGGAAGATGATCTTTCTCAAATGAAGTCTCGTCCTCCTGTTGTTACCATTATGGGCCACGTAGACCATGGAAAAACCTCTCTTTTAGATGCTTTAAGACAAACAGATGTTGTTGCTGGCGAAGCGGGCGGAATTACCCAACATATCGGAGCCTATCAAGTCGTTTTAAACTCAGGCGACAAAATTACCTTTATTGACACACCTGGTCACGCGGCCTTTACTGAAATGCGCGCACGAGGTGCAAATGTCACTGATATCGTTGTTCTTGTGGTCGCTGCCGATGATGGGGTTAAGGATCAAACGATTGAAGCCATTCGCCATGCTAAAGCAGCAAATGTACCCATTATTATTGCGATCAATAAAATTGATAAGCCAGAAGCAGACCCTGAACGGGTACGCAATATGCTTATGCAACATGAAATTTTTCTTGAGAAAGTTGGTGGCGACATCCTGGATGTAGAAGTTTCCGCAAAAAAAGGGATTAACCTAGACAAACTTGAAGAAGTTATTCTTCTTCAAGCGGAAATTTTAGACCTCAAAGCCAACATCAATCGACTTGCAGAAGGAGTTGTTATTGAGGCCAAGCTCGAGCGTGGTCGCGGAATTGTTTCTACTATTCTCGTCCAAAAGGGTACCCTTAAAGTAGGTGATCTTTTTGTAGCGGGAGCTGAACATGGCCGGGTACGTGCCCTTATTGACGATCGTGGAAACCAAATTAATGAAGCAGGGCCTTCTGTTCCTGTTGAAGTCCTAGGTTTTAATGGTTCTCCCATGGCAGGAGATGACTTTGTTGTGGTCGAAAATGAAAACCGTGCACGCGAAATTTCTGAATTTCGCCAACGACGGGCACGTGAAGCAAAGTCTGCCCTCTCTGCTCGAGGAACAATGGAGCAAATGTTTTCCAAAATTGCGGCTGGTGAAGTTAAAGAACTCCCCGTCATTATTAAATCTGATGTTCAAGGCTCTATGGAAGCGATTAGTGGCAGCTTAAATAAACTTTCCACAGAGGAAGTAAAGGTTAATATCCTTCATTCAGCTGTCGGTGAGATTACGGAAAGTGATGTAACTCTTGCAAAAGCTTCACAGGCCATCATCATTGGCTTTAATGTACGCGCTAATCCGCAAGCACGCGAAGCGGCTCGGCGGGATGGCATTGAAATTCGTTACTATTCCATCATTTATGATGTCGTTGATGACATAAAAGCTGCTCTTGGAGGACTTTTAGCTCCCACCTTGCGCGAAAAATACCTAGGAGCCGCTAGCATCCGCAATGTCTTTAGTATCACAAAAATCGGCAAAATTGCTGGGTGTATGGTCACTGAAGGAATCGTCAAACGGGGGGCAAAAGTCCGTCTCTTGCGCGATAATATTGTGATTCACGAAGGTACGCTCAAGACCCTTAAACGTTTCAAAGACGAGGTTAAGGAAGTCCGCGAAGGGTATGAATGTGGAATGGCCTTTGAAAACTATAATGATATAAAAATAGATGATACCATCGAATGCTTTGAGATTGAAGAAATCATTCGGACACTGGATTAATGG
>JAKBAL010000094.1 GCA_021809225.1 Pseudomonadota bacterium
TATGCAGAAGATTCATCGCGAGGGTTTTTACCCTCCACGGGGCGTATTTGGTCTTATTTCCCCCCTCTTGAAAAACCCGGAGAGGTTCGCCTGGATAGCGGCGTTCGAGAAGGGGACATCATCACACCTTATTATGACCCGCTGATTGCTAAACTTATTGCTCATCAGCCAGAGAGGGAGCTTGCAAGGAACACGCTCTTAAACGCCCTCGAACACTTTTACGTGAGGGGCATAGAGACGAATATTTATTTTTTGACATCCCTTGTGAAATCATCCTTTTTCAGAACTGGGGAATTTAGCACGACAACTCTCGATAAGCTTTATGGTGAAGGATTTACACCTTTAATTCCCCTCCATCCTCAATTCATTGTTGGTGGTGCGGTCGTCATGTATTGTATTCGAAATCATTTATCTCAGGCAGACTTAGTTGTTCTTCTGGGAAGGGATGCCCACGCAGTGTCTATTCTTCTGGAGGGGGGGCGCGCAGTCGTGAGGCAAGGGGATGAAATTCTTATTATTGAAACACAATGGAAGCCAGGTGATGTGCTTTTTGAGGGTGTGTTTGACGGACATCCACTGACGTTTCAATTGGATCATCAGGGCATTAGGGATAAGCTTTTTTGGAATGGATATGGAGCCTTAGTAAGTGTCGTCAATTCACGGGTTGCAGAGCTCGTTGCGCATATGCCGCCACCACAAAAATCAGATACGGCACGGATTGTCATGTCTCCCATGCCGGGTCTTATCGTTGACATTGTTGTTAGCGAGGGAGAATCCATTAAAGCAGGTCAGCCAATTGCGATCATTGAAGCCATGAAAATGGAAAACATCATTCGAGCGAAATGTGATGGAATCATTGAAAAGGTTTATGTGAAAAAAGGCGATAGTGTGAATTTGGATCAACATTTGGCGAAGATTGGATGAAATATTTATACTTCATCGAATAAGAAAGGAGATGTTGAAATTTAAACGCTAGATTGTTGGAGCACACGCTCCTCGCAAAGGCGATTCTGGAAAGTACATTTGCGGATAGATTCTTGTGATGGTAATTTCGTAAGAGGTTAGATACATGATGAGCAAGAGAAATATTGGCTAGGAAATTTTAGAAGGAATTGATTCCATTCGCGAAGGGAAGGGAAAAAAGAATGTCCTTATGCATCCAGATATTGTGCCAGTAAGACACAGCCTTCATCTTTCCTAATCTGCTTTTGCGGCTTATGGGGATTACTCTTGTCATCTCTCTATTATCCCCCAAATTAGGCCATAAATTAATAAAATTTTAATGTTTATTTTATAGGGTTGATAATTATAAATGGACAAGAGGATAAAATGAAATTATTGAGGTCACAAATACCTTTGAGGTTTCTTCTTATATTTTCTGTATTTATTTTTTTTAATGTTGATGAAGTAAGATCTGATGAATGTGGATGCGTCATCTGTCAACCATGGAGTGATCTGACCAATGAGTATCCAATCCCTAATATAACGCTGGACGAATATCGGAAGGGACTAGGCGGAGATGCAATGTGTTCCAATTCTCAGCCACATTATTGCCCCACTGAATACTCATGTGTTGGATTTTGGAACAATGTAGTTCTTAATACTTGTCCTCCAAATAACAACTGTCGGGGTGATTATCAAAAAAGCGATAAGAAAGTTTCCTGATAAGTTTAAAAAACCGTTTCTTATATTGCAGGTTTGGCACATGTGTTATATTAATTAAAATTACCTGTATCTATAAAAACTCCTTGCGAAAAGAAAACGGTTATGCGCGCAGAAATTGAAACTCTTGTTCATGAGATTGAGGAGGGCATCACCCTGAATTACGTTCGCTAACCTTTCCTAAATCTCGGGATGATGGCCGGAGCGCGTAAAAATCACACTTTTCATCTCACCCATTTATTTCTTGAAATATGATTTATTATATGCTTTATTTTTTTTCAATTAAATTGTTTTATAGAAAATAGGATTTTTTTATTTATTTGTTTTTTAAGAGTAGAAGGTGTTTTATGCGGAAGCTATTAACTTTATTAAATATTTTTTCTTTTTTTAATTTGTCTGTTACCCCAAGCTTTGCTGTTAATCAATTCTTAGAAATTAAAGAAGAAATCAAAAGAGAAACGCGACCCCAGCGTGGATTATTGCCTCTCATTGTGCAAGATCGTGATGAGACATTTCATGAGTATTATATTTCAGGGAGTGGCTTTGCTTGTGGTTTTCGCTTATTTGGCCTTGAGCGTCAACAGGGAGTAAGTCTTTTAGAGAAAAATCTAACCAGCCTCACAGTTCAAAAATTTATCAAAAATAGCATTTGTAATGAAGATTCGGCTCGTTTTTTCAAGATATTTAAAAGAGCGCAACCGACGGGTCATTTAGAAAAATTTGCGAGTAAAAGTAGAAACCAAAAATTATATCTTAATTATTTTAAGAAAGACAAAACAGAACTGGACATCATTGGAAATTGTTATTCAGATGGACGCACCGCGGAAGGTGGAGAGTCCTGCCTTGGACTCATGGATGCACTGGCCTACATTCAAAGGAAAAATCTCTATATTTACAAAAAGCCGGAAAATGACGAACACGATTTGTTTCTGTATCACGTTTTCTCAATGCCAGGCAATCAAACGCGAATTAATTCCTTTTACAAGGGACACCACTTTAATCGACTTGTTTCTCCTGACAATCGGGAAGAACGACGCGAAGCCCTCCTTAGGGAAGAAGAATACTTAAAGCTAACGGCACAATCAGTTCAAAACGCGACACTTGGTGATGGGGAAGACCAAGAATTTAATGGATACCTGCTGTCTTTTCCTTCCGATTCAGTCAGGGCGCAGGATTGTTTTCCAGTCAAAGAGGAAGAAACTGAGGATGATGATGAGGAGAGCAGCGTTGATTACCTGCCCCTTTCACCAAGGGAGCAGAATTCCTCTCTGTTAGTAAAGAAAGAAGAAGAAAACGATGATAGCAGCTTTCGTTCCTCTTCTCTTTCGTCCGATGAGCGGAGCTCTTCTTCGTCAGAAGGAGAAGAAGAGCCTTCTTTTATAACTTCAGAGCTTGCAAACTTTATAGACCAGCGGAGTCCTACGTTACCTGGGCTAAGCGAACGCGGCTCTCTTAAGAAAGCTTATAATGTCTTATCAGATAAAATACAGGCAGTTTTAGACTTGGATTCACCAAGACATTTTTTTGTTGCTAAGGTCATAGCGTGCATTTTTGGAACGGCTCGTTTAGCCTATGAGCATAACTTTTGCCCTCAATGGCAGTCACGGCAAGATCAAGCCCGTGGATTATCCAAGATACTAATGTATATTGCTAAAAAGCTGGATATCCCATCGACGCCCTTTCAGCGACGCTTTGCAAATTATGCAAAAATTTATGCTGGAAAGGCTTTGATGGCTTTAAACGAGTTTCACAAAGCCCACACATTATTTAGACAAGTTAAGAAGCAATACAGCAAAACGGGCTTAATAGATGTTGCAGAGATGATATTGGAACATGGCTACAGACCCGATGATTTGGGAGATGAAGCTCCAGAAGACTATTCCAAGAGATTACTTCAAGAGGCAGGAAAAAGACCATCTGCAATCCCTCCTCGTAGACGTCAGCCTCGGCCAAAAAGATTAGATCAAAACATGGCTGTAGAAAAGGCAGGACATCCTCTTTTTGCTAATCGCCGGAGGAAAGAAACGAGAAAGCTCTGGGAAGTCGCTGATCCTCATGTTCCTTCTTCATCTTCAAGTTCAAGCAGTGAGGAAGAAGAAGGAGAAGAGTTGAAAGAAACAATATCTTCTCCTGAAACTCGGCCCATTCGATCAAACAAGCGTTCAGCTGCAGAGCTTCAAAATAAGCAAGTTCAAAAACGCCCGAGAATGGTTAGAAAGATCCCTTCTTCTTCATCAAGTTCCTCAGAGGAAGATGAAGACTCTCCACAAACACCTAGGGAGGCATCAATAGAAAGTCTTCCTTCTTCTCCGTTAGATTTAGGTATGACATCTCAACCTAGATCAAGGCAAAACTTAAGAAAGCGTTCAGCTTTCATAGCCTTAGATATTAAGCAAGAACCAAGCTCTCCAAAGCGATTGAAGCTTTCTGATCAGGTTATTGACTCAGAAAGAGAGACGTCCTCATCCTCGAGCTCATCAGAGGATAATTCTATCCTCGAAGAGATGCAAAGGCAAAAACACAGAGAAAACCAGATACTTCGTTCTTTTGCATTTGGAGAAAGGACTCCCCATCAGGAATGTCGACGGCTGCTTTTGTTAGCAGAAGCCACAAAGGGTGAAGAATCTGAAAAATATATCGATCAAGCTGAAAAGTTTGTACGGGAGCTTAAATCTGATCAACTTATGGCACGAGTCCTTGTCAATAAAGGTAATAATAATCGTAAAATAAATTCTACTGATGAGGCTATTCGATGTTTTAATGAGGCTCTCAAACTTGCACATCCAAAAAGTATAACCGCGATAAAAGCAAATATTGGAATCGGAAATAAATATGGTTCACTAAAAAAAGATGAAGAAGCATCTGTGTATTTCAAAAAAGCTTATAAAGATGCTCTCAATAATGATTTTAAAGACTTGCAAGTTCAAGCCCTGCTCGGACTCGGAAATTTTCGAAATCACGAGGCTGAAGGACGCCTTCGCAAAGCCCTTGAGATCGCTAACGCGATATCACATGTGTACTTGCAAACCCGGGCTCACTTATCGCTTGGGAATATAACTTTCGGTCAAGAAAGGAAAGAACATTTTGAAAAAGCCGTCTCTTTAGCTGACAAGTCAAAAGAAAAGCATCTGCAGGTGCGTGCTCGTCTGGGGCTCGTAGAATCTTTATTTGCAGAAAAAGAATATGAAAAAGCTATTAAATATATGAAAGAAGCTCGAGAATTAGCTGAAAAAACAGAAAATAGTGAGCTTAAAATTCTAACTTATCGTTCCCTCGGGGAAGCTTTAATTCACAAAGGAAAACATGAAAAAGCTAGAGAATATCTGGAAAAAGCGCTTTCTCTTGCTCGAGCTGAAGAGGTAAATGATAAAGAACTAGAGGTTCGCATTCTTACACAACTGGGGGGAGTAGAGGGGCCTACTCGGATCACTTATGGTCTTGAAGCTGTGCAGCAAGCTCAGAGTGAAAATAATGAAAACCGACTGATTCGAGCCCATATGGAACTTGCCAACTCTTTATGTCTAGAAAAACGATACAATGAGGCAATGGACCATTCAAAAATAGCCATTAATTTATCTAAAGTGGTAAAAAATTCAATTAAAGAAAAGGGGATGCACGAACCACATATGGAAATTCTATATGGTGAGGCTCTTCGGGCAGCGGCTCAAGTCGCAAGCGTTGCTTCACTAAACGATATGGCATCGAAACTTTATCAAGATACTCTTATTGAGATTGAAACACAAGAAAACCCAGTTATGCTTCCTCGAGTTTACCTTTCCTATGGGCAATTTTTATGGGGAACAAGGAAAAAAAGGGAAGCTGTGGAGTATTTCAACAAAGCCCTTTTACGAACAAAACAAACAAAAGAAAAATTTCTAAAAGCTAAAGCCCACCTTGGTCTTGCGCGGACTTTAAATGAAACTTCGGACAAGCTTAAGCATGCTTTAAAAGCTCTTTCCATTTCTTTAAGGCTAGAGGAGGAAGGGTTACAAGCTAAATGCTACTTAAAACTTGGAGATATTTACTGTTTCGGGAAAAAATCGTCAGATAGCTCCAAAGTTGTTAAAAGAGATCCTAAAATAGGGTCAGGATATTATGAAAAAGCTCTCAGCTTGGCAAAAAAAAGAAATAATAACGTTGTGCAAATTAAAGCTCTTTTGGGCCTTGTAAAAGTTAAAAGTCAGACAAATCCTCTCGAGAAACTTAAGGAAGCTTTGGATCTGGCTAACACCGTGAAGAAAAAAGAACTGGAAGCCGAAGTTTGTTTACAAATGGGATTAACTTTAGTAAGCGAAAAAGAACCTGGCTCTTTAGCTTTTTTTAAAAAAGCTACGGAGTTAGCGGAGTCTAAGGAATTAAGGACTAGAACCCTCATTTCATATGGCAAAGAATTGAGATATAATGAGCAATACAATGAAGCCTCAGAATGTTTAACCGAAGCCATACGTCTATCTAAGGAATTAGGGAATACAAACCTGCAAACGGATGCTCTTATAGCAAAAGGGTATGTGTTTATTAGCTGTAAGAGCACAAAGGAGGCTATGGTTTACTTCTTGGAAGCAGAAAAAATAGCACCTTCAGAGTATTCTAAGACTGAAGCTATTCTTGGACAAGGAGATGCTAAGCCTCTTGTATTTGCGGAGGAGCTGTATCAAAGAGCCTTTAATATGGCACCAGTTGCCAGCCTTAAAGGCAAAGCACGATGGGGTATAGAAAGAGCACAAAAGGCTAAAAAAGCACAAGCCGCTAAAAGAAATTCTTCTCGTTCATTAGAAAGTCGTTCAAAACAAAGACCATCTAATGCTCGTTTTTCATCCGGGTCTAGGAATAAGGGTGATAATTGAAATTAGGTCAGGATTATTAGACTACATGAAAAAAGTTCAAATGGTTTAATCTTTTTCTTATGTTGCAGACGGCTCTCACGTGTTATAAAAAAGTGAGTTGTACTTATAAACTCCTAATTAAAGAAAACGGTTATGCGCGCAGAAATTGAAACTCTTGTTCATGAGATTGAGGAGGGCCTTATCCTCCTGAGGAGGCGGCTTTGACTGGGATAAGTCTCAAAATCGTCTTCAAGAATTAGAAAAAGAAGTTCAAGCACCCACCTTGTGGGATGATTCTCAGCGGGCTCAAGAAATCATGCGTGAGCGGGAGCAGCTTTCTGGTTCTCTTGACCGTGTCCAGAAAATTGACCAAGTCTTAAAAGAAACTCTTGAACTTTTAGAGCTTGGAGAGCTGGAAGAGGATCAAGAAATTCAAGATGCGGCCGAAAAAGATATTGAAGTCCTTCATCAAAAAGTTCAGCGTTTGCGACTCGAGACCCTTTTGTCAGGGGAAGCGGATATGAATAATTGCTTTATAGAAGTGCATGCAGGTGCTGGTGGGACGGAAGCGCAAGACTGGGCGTTGATGCTGGCGCGTATGTATAACAGGTGGGCTGAAGCTAAAGGATATAAAGTTGAATGGATTGAAGAAAGTGGAGGAGAAGAAGCAGGTGTAAAATCTGCAACATTTAAGGTGAGTGCTCATAAGGATGCTGACCATCCCTATGGATGGCTTAAAGGAGAAAGTGGTGTACATCGCTTGGTGCGCATATCACCTTTTGATGCCAATGCGCGCCGTCATACAAGTTTTGCGTCAGTTTGGGTTTATCCCGAGGTTGATGAATCTATTGATATTCAAATTGAAGATAAGGATTTAAGGATTGATACCTATCGGGCGTCAGGCGCAGGTGGACAGCATGTCAATAAAACCGATAGCGCTATACGCATCACTCATCTTCCGACAGGGGTTGTGGTTCAGTGCCAAAATGATCGATCTCAACATCGCAATCGCGCTCAAGCTATGAGTATGCTTAAAGCGCGTCTTTATGAGCTTGAGCTCAAAAAACGGGCAGAAGCCGTCCAAGCTTCTGAGGCTACGAAATCAGAGATTGGATGGGGCCATCAGATCCGCTCTTATGTCCTTCACCCTTACCAGATGGTAAAAGATTTAAGGACTCATGTGGAAAAAG
>JAKBAL010000095.1 GCA_021809225.1 Pseudomonadota bacterium
TTATTTGTTTAATGTATTTTTATTACCATCTACTCTTAGACTAAATATTGTCCCCCATTGAGAGTCAGGGTCGTTCCCGTTATAAACCCAGCCTCATCTGACGCCAGAAAAACAACAGCTCGCGCACTCTCTTCTGGACTTCCCATGCGCCCAATAGGTATTTGAGTCGTAATTTGAGTTTGAACGGACTTAGGCATGCTCCGCACCATTTCTGTATTAATGTATCCTGGAGCAATAGCGTTTACCGTAATCCCCTTTATTGCGCTTTCCTGTGCAAGGGCTTTTGTAAGACCAATGATGCCTGCCTTTGCTGCAGAATAGTTTACTTGCCCAAACTGACCTTTTTGGCCATTAATTGAACTTATATTTATTATTCTTCCAAATTCACGTTCTCGCATAGGTTCAATCACCTGACGACACATATTAAAGCAAGAAGTAAGATTCGTTTGAAGCACGTCTAGCCACTGAGAATAATCCATTTTATGCAGGACACCATCTCGCGTAATCCCTGCGTTATTCACAAGAATGTCAATAGGCCCATGATCTCTTGTTACTTGAGCTATACCCTGTTGACAGGCTATAAAGTTGCCTACGTCCCATTTGTAGACTGGAACCCCCGTTTTCGTGTAAAAACTATCTGCAGCCTTTTCATTGCCATTATAAACGGCAACAATTCTATAGTCTGCTTCCTGTAACTTTTGAGAGATGGCAGCTCCAATACCTCGCGTTCCTCCTGTAACTAAAGCCAGTTTTTTCATGCATTCTCCCACTTAAAACACTTTTTATGTTTGTATAGAAAAAAGTTAACCTATAACCATTAATAAAAAATGAAGAGGCTTTACATTCAAGGCTGAAGCGAAGTCCCCGATCTTAAGAATAAGCTTTTCTCCAGAGGAATTAACGAATTAGAAAGGAATTTAACTTTAACCTGCGCTCATGTGCTTAAGGAATCAAACGCCTAAACATAACACCCTTGATGTATATTTGAGATAAAAATGCAGAAAAACAAAGACGCTATTGAATCATGGGGAACCTTTCTTGAAACTTTTCAGAAACAAAATGAACATATGGCTTCAACATTTTTTGAAGGAATGCAACAACGTCTTCCTTTTTCCCCCACATTGGTTGGAGATGTCTTTATCAAAACGGCTCACTCTCTTCTCAGCAACCCATCTCACCTACTTAACGCCCAAGAACAACTTTTAGAAGAAATTCGTGAGCTTTGGCAAAAGATGCTCTCACCTGAAAACGCGCCCTCAGTGGAGGTAACGACTGATAAACGTTTTCGCCACGATTCCTGGCAAACGATGCCATATTTTTTATTTATGAAAGAATATTATCTTATCACCTCTCGTTGGTTACAAAATCTTGTTTCCCAACTTGAAGGTCTTGATCCAAAAACACATCATAAAATCCAATTTTATATGAATCAATTGGCGGAAGCCCTCTCTCCAACTAATTTTCCCTTTTCAAATCCTGAGGTTTTAGAAGAACTTGTTAAAACGCAGGGCGCTTCTTTGATGAAAGGATTTGAGACTCTTCTGGAAGATATGGAGGTTGGACAATGGATGAAAATGACAGATCCATCGGCCTTTGAGCTGGGAAAAACAATCGCCTCAACCAAAGGAAATATTGTTTTTCGTAACGATATTTTTGAACTTATTCATTACACACCGCGTACAAAAAAGATTTATTCTATTCCTCTCCTTATTATTCCAGCTTGGATTAATAAATATTATATTTTTGACTTGAGCTCAACCAACTCTTTTGTAAAATGGATGCTAGAGCAAGGCCATGATGTTTTTATGATTTCTTGGGTAAACCCAACCTCTGATTTAGCTTCAAAGTCTTTTGAAAGCTATCTTTTGGATGGGGCTTATCAAGCCTGCGAACAAATCTCTCGATTAACACAAAGCTCAGCCATTCATACGATGGGATATTGTGTAGGGGGTGATCTATTGACGGCTCTCAGCGCTTATTTAGCTAAAACACCTTCTGGATTTTATCTTCAAACAATGACCCTCCTTGCCACCATCATTGATTTTACAAGAATTGGAGATCTAAAGGTCTTTATGGATGATGAACAACTTCAATGTGTTGAAGATTCCATGACACAAAAAGGATTTTTAGAAGCAGACCGTTTAAAAGCCATGTTTAGCCTCTTAAAACCAAACGATTTGATGTGGTCCTTTTTCATAAAAAACTACCTTTTAGGCCAAGTTCCTCCTGCTTTTGATTTTCTTTATTGGAATTCCGATTCAATGCGACTTCCTGCAAACCTTCACAGATTTATCTTACGTAAGTGCTTTCAAGAAAATCTTCTTATGAAACCTGGAGGCCTCAACATTAAAGGCGTCTCTCTTGATTTGCGAGATATCACAACGCCTACCTTGCTCCTTGCAACTCAAAAAGATCACATTTCTCCCTGGGAAAGCTGTTATCCCGCTGTTCATCTTTTCAAAGGGCCCCTAAAGTTTATTCTTGCAGGATCAGGTCATGTTGCAGGCGTTATTAATCCTCCCATCCCACATAAATATTGTTTCTACACAAACTCTGATTTCCCCTATCGTCCTGAAGACTGGCTCAAAGGAGCTATAAAAAATGAGGGATCATGGTGGATGAATTGGAATGACTGGATTGCACCCTTGAGTGGAGAAAAAATCAGCCCGCCGCCTGCTTATCCTTCGCTTGAGCTTGCCCCTGGATCTTATGTAAGAGCAAAATAAAAAGTATTGATTATTAATTTTAATCAATTTTTAATAAAAAAATGGTTTTAATGAACTTTATCGAAATGAAAACGATGACTTTGGGAGATCGGTATGCTCTTACAAGCTTATTTAAAAAGATTTGTTAAAGTTGGAACTTTGAACTTTATCGACAGCAAAGGAAAGACATACTTTTTTTCCGCCACACCTACGCCAGAAGTTACATTTCATCTTCATTCAAAAGTTTTGGAAAATCGACTTTGTTATTCTCCAAGAATTGCTCTCGGAGAAGCCTATATGGACGGAACCCTTACTCTTGAAAAGGGCGATATATATGATTTTCTTTTACTCTGTGCAATGAATGTCCAGAATTTTCGCTTTCCTTCAATTGCACAATTAGCTGAAAATTTATCAACACTGCGACGTTTCTTTCACCAGTATAATCCCATTTCTAAGTCTCAAAAAAATGTGGCTCATCATTATGATCTCTCTGAAGATTTGTATCGGCTCTTTTTGGATGAGGACATGCAATATTCTTGTGCTTATTTCAAAAATCTTGACGATGATCTTGAAACAGCGCAAGAAAATAAAAAGCGCCACTTAGCTGCAAAGCTTCAACTTAAGCCTGGTCAGCACGTCCTCGATATTGGATGTGGATGGGGAGGTCTCGCACTCTTTTTAGCACGTGAAGAAGGCGTTTTTGTTACAGGCCTTACCTTATCTGAAGAACAACATAGAGTTGCAACGAATCGAGTCAAAGAAGCTGGGCTTGAAGATCGTGTCCATTTTTATCTTCGCGACTATCGGGAAGAGAAAAAGACTTATGACAGAATTGTATCCGTCGGCATGTTTGAGCATGTGGGGGTAAAACATTACGCCGAGTTTTTTAATCGAATTTCCTCTCTCTTAAAAGAAGATGGAAGTGCAGTTCTTCATTCAATCGGCTGCTCCGCAGGCCCAAGTACGCCTAATCCTTGGCTTAACAAGTATATTTTTCCCGGAGGATATTGCCCAGCACTTTCTGAAACATTGGCCGCTATTGAACCTGAAAACCTGTCTGTTACGGATGTGGAAATTCTCCACAATCATTACGCAGAAACCCTTCGTCATTGGCGAATACGGTTTTTAGCAAACCAAGATAAAGTCAAAAAACAATGGGGAGACCGCTTTTTCCGTATGTGGGATTTTTACCTTGCCTCTTGTGAAGTTGCTTTCCGGAAAAAGGGTTACATGGTCTTTCAAATTCAAATGATGAAAAATCCCGAGTTAGTGCCATTAACACGAGACTATATCGGAGAGAAAGAAAGGAAGCCAAGGAAGAAGGGGGAGTGATCTACATTACCAATACGCCTGCCCCTCATCATAGATTGTTAGGAAAACAAGAGGAGAAATGCGATGCAAAGAGTAAAAGACAAATCAATTATTATTACGGGAGGCGCCTTAGGGATAGGCAAAGCAGCTTCCTTGCTTTGTGCTCAACATGGTGCAAAAGTTGCTGTTACAGATATAAATGACGCAGAGGGGGAAAAGGTCGTTAAAGAAATTCAAGCAAGTGGTGGGCATGCTCATTTCTGGCATTTAAATACGGCTAATGAAAAAGAAGTCCAAAAAGTCTTTAGCGAAATCAATAAGGAATTCGAGAAAATAGATGTTCTTGTCAATAATGCAGGGATCGCTGGTGTTAATAAACCCACCCATGAAGTCAGCGAAGCAGAATGGGATGCCTTGATGGCAGTCAATGTTAAGGGTGTTTTTTTCTGTACAAAACATGTCATCCCTTACTTACAAAAAAATAAGGAAGGGAGCATTATCAATTTATCCTCTATCTATGGAATCATAGGGGCACCTGACCTTCCACCTTATCATGCCTCTAAAGGGGCTGTGCGCCTCATGTCAAAAACAGATGCACTGTTTTATGCAAAAGATAAAATAAGGGTGAATTCTGTTCATCCTGGCTTTATATGGACACCTCTTGTTGAAGACTTGGGGAAACAATTTCCCGGTGGAATTGAAGCGTATCGTAAACATTTAGATAGTTTACATCCCTTAGGTCACGTAGGTGAACCTGATGATATTGCGTACGGCATCCTCTACCTAGCATCTGATGAATCCAAATTAATGACCGGAAGTGAGCTGGTTATCGATGGGGGTTATACAGCGAGGTAGAATGGGTCTACAGCGATGTTTTTAATGTTTTTTTATGTCAGTTGACATGAAATACGTTTACTTTTAAATTTAATTTGTGATTAATTTTAATCACATTAACTTTAAATTAAAGGTGTGATGATATGAAAAAATTAATATACAGCGGTTTAATTATATCCAGCTTCTTTTGCCATGCAGCTTTTGCTGGCCCGTTAGGAAAACTTAAAGATGACTTGGAATTGCAAGGAATTGCCAGAAAGGCCATTAAAGAGGGTTATAAACTTAAGTGGGATAAATTAGATTCTAACACTGAAAAAGGGCGCGAAAACGCAGGTAGAGTTTATCATGCTTTATTTGACACGATGAATAAGCAAATAGCAAAGAGCTTTAAGAGGAAAGAAGAAGTAAGTCAGAAGTATGCAAGCGGGGATGATAAAGGTTTGCGTTATCTTGGGGAGAAGCATATTTATGAAACCCTTTTGAAACAACAAAAAAAATTAGAAGAAGAATGGGGTACGTTTATTGCTCTGGCAAAATACGAGTAAAGAAAGCCGAAGTCCAAGATACCGTTAAATCGGCATCTTTTTGATCATCTTTTGAAAAGGGAAGCTGAAGCTTCCCTTTTCTTTAAAAATAGAATCTCAGGATTTAGCTCATCGAAAACTGGAAGTGTTAGCGGAGTTTTTTGTGACCGTATTTTTTAACCTGTTTGGATAAGAAAAAGATATCGTCATTGCGAGGAGCATGTGCTCCGAAGCAATCCAAAAAACAGCGGCTCTCCGTGACAACCGGCTAAAGCCGGTTGTCATTGAGTTTAAGGGGGCTTTAGAAAACATAGAGATTGTGTTATACCCATCGGGCTTGAAGATGTCTGGATTGCCGCGCCCTCTTCGAGGGCTCGCAATGACGCCCGGAGTTGTCATTGCGAGCGAAGCAATCCAGGAATAAGGTTTCTTCAAAGGCAAGAAGCATATCAAAACATTACCTTATGGTCCAGGAGTTTCTAGGATGACCTCTCGAACGCTTCAGTTGCTTGTGATTACATTGGCGTCTTTAGCAACGATTTCAGCGACTGATATATTTCTTCCAAGTCTTCCCAGTATGGCAACCTATTTTGGGTCAAGTGAAGAAGCCATTCAAATGACAATTCCCATTTATTTACTGGGCTCCCTCCTTGGGGCACCCATTTTAGGCAGCCTTTCTGATCATTTCGGAAGAAGACCCGTGATGATTTTTGGGATGGCTCAATTCCTCTTTGGAACTGCCTTGTGTATATACTCTCCCTCTCTTGCTTTTCTCTTAGGTGGGCGATTTATCCAAGGTTTTGGAGCTATAGTGGCACCGGTTGTGGGCTGGGCGATCATCCAAGATCTCTATCCCAAAGATGAAAGTGCTAGAATTTTGTCATGGATGGGGAGCATCATTTGTATCGCACCGTTAGTTGCTCCAGGTTTAGGCGGATATATTCATATTACTTTTGGTTGGAAGGGTAATTTTCTTATCATTTTTCTATTCGCCGCTATAACCATTTCTTTAATGTTCTTCTCAAGACCTAAAATGAAGACTCTTTTGGGAACAAAAAAACTATCTCCTTTGAAGACTCTAAAAATTTATTCTAGAATAATCACAGACAAACATTTCCTTTTTTACATATCTTTTTTTTCATTACTATCTTGTGGCGAATGGTGTTACTTGATATTAATTCCTTTTTATTTTGAAAACTCACTTCACCTTTCTCCCAATGTTTTTGGACTTTATCTTTCAGGCAGCGCTTCATTTTACGTTCTGGGTGCTCTTCTTACACCCCTTATTTTAAGTTGGTTAGGAACGAATAGAACACTTGCAGTAGGGATCACCCTGAGTTTAACGGGAAGTTCTCTGCTTCTTTGTATTAGTTTACTAGCCCCAACATCTCCTCTTCTCATTGTGCTTGCCGTTGGTTTGTACTTTTTCGGAACATCGGTTATTTGGGCACCCTCGGTCTCAAGAGCTCTTCAACGTTTTGAGAATATACGAGGAGCAGCATCCGCCGTAAGGAGCTTCCTTGTCGTGGCTTCCTATGCCCTGGGAGGATTGGTTGGTAGTTTTCTTAATGATTCATCCCTTGTACCTCTTTCGCTCTTTCTGCTGACAATGGCCATTGGATGCTGGGTGGTTTTTCAAAAAGCACAAAAGCTGAATTAAAAGAGGGCCCTTTCCAGGTTTGCCGAAGCGACTTTAAGGGTTTGACGAACTGCCTTCTTTGCCCTCCTGCTTATTATCATTTAATAATTTTTCCCCTTCTCTCCAAGGTATTGCTTTTCATCAACCCCTTTCTTCACCACTCTAAGAGTGGCCTTTCTGTTTCATCTTTAATAGGGGATTATGAACAACGACAACATTGACTTGAGAACCCTCTTTTTTGTCATCAGACCCAAAAGACATTCTTAATCCATCACCAGAATTTTGTCTTGTAAGGACAGACTTCATTTTTATCTGTCGTTCAGATTTAGGATGCATAGGCACCTGTACGGGATGTCTACCTTCTCCTCCCTCTATAGGCCTAACAAGTAAAGAATGGCTTACGGAATCGATTAAAGTTTGGCTTATAGAACGAGGGCTCGTAGGCTTTGCCTTTTTTTGCTGTAATTCCCTAGATCTGGGAGAAATAGGTTTTGCTTGGAGAGATTCTCTTGGAGAACTTGGCAGGCTACTATCCTGAGATCTGAGAGAAAGAGGGGTTACTAGGAGAGAATCTCTTGGAGAACTTGGTG
>JAKBAL010000096.1 GCA_021809225.1 Pseudomonadota bacterium
GCAGCTCCTCGGCATATCTCGTCGGATATCTCAAGATCTTCACGTTCTTCCACGAACGTTCCCAATCGAGTACGTTAGAATCAACTCGGCCGGTCTTCCCGTTGATCCGTTGGAATTATAGATGGGGGCATTTGAGTTAAGCTGAACTTGTACTGTGGGCATAAAAGGGCTTAACGTTTGGTCGAAAGCCGCTTCTGCTACCTTTAACTTGTTTTTTTCTATAACCACCCCGGGATTATTTTGAGAAGCTCGAGATAAGATAGCTTCAATACCGCATGAAATTGAATCTTCTGGCAGAAGAGGAGATTCCAAAGCAGCTGGTTTAAAGCCCACCACAGCAATAAAATTAGCGACAGCTTGTTCGACTTGACCTTCGGTTCTATCTCGGATAACAAGAGCATCTTTAAGGCGCGATTCGACTTGATAAACATCAGCAATAGTACTGATGCCTGCGGTAACACGTTTTTTTACTTTTTCAAGAATATCCTCATGTTTTTTGATGTTTTCGTAAGCCAGCTGCAAGAGTCTTTGTTGGGCAAGCAAAGTGACAAAAGCGGAAACAGCGTCATAAGCTGTTTGTTCGCGCGTTTGTCCTAAAACAGAGTGTGCTGCCTCCGCTTGACTGCGGGCGTGTTCCACTGCAAAAACTGTTGCGAATCCATCAAATATGGTTTGGGAAAGAACAACTGTGGGATTCGAGAACCATTGTTTTTCAGTAGCATCAAAAGGAACTGTTAAAGGCGCTGCCTTATTTTTAATGGTGACGGACTGATATCCTCCAGTTGATTGAACAATATCTAAAGAAGGAAAATAACCAGCCCGGGCCGTATCGATGTCAATGTCGCTAGCCCTTGCATCTGCTGCATCAGCACTGATCGAAGGGTTTGTTTCAAGGGCTGTTATGACAGCTTCTTTCAAAGTGGTCCCAAATGCTACTTTATTGCTAAGGATAGCAAAAAGTGTAGCTCCCCACATTAATTTTTGTTTCAGAACCATCTTTTCATTATCTCATTATTAACTTTTATGCATTATTCTTAGGCTCATGAAGGTAAGACGAATCTTCTAAGTTTATCATTATGGTGCGCTTTTAAAAAATAACAAGAAATAAGAAGAAAAAAGATGGTTGAAAGCGAAAAAAATCATTTTAAAACGAGGGAAATGCATGATCCTCTGTTGGAATGCTTAGTTATTTTGAGTCATCTTTTTAATCGTTCATCATCTATGGCATCTCTTAAAGTAGGGATGCCTCTTCAGAATGGAAAGTTTACCCCAGAAATTTTTAAACGAGCGGCTGATCGTATTAACATTGACGCTGAGCCTATTTCAAAAGAATTTGAGGATATTTCAGATAAGTTATTGCCATGCGTCCTTTTATTAAAAGATGGAGATTCCTGTATTTTAAAGGGCCTCATGGGAGAGAACGCTCAAGTTATTTTCCCAGGAGGTGGCAACTCTCCCAGGTCTATGCCTCTAAAAGAGCTAAAAAAGCGCTATGAAGGAGAATTAATTTTAATCCACGCACGATTAGAAGGACCTATCGTTTCTGGTGAGGATCTCCCTCCACCCAAAAATTGGTTTTGGGGAACGATTATTCAATTTTGGCCTATTTATTCTCAAGTAGTTGTAACATCAATTTTTATTAATGTTTTTACGCTCGCAAGCACTATATTCGTGATGGCAGTTTATGATAGGGTTGTTCCAAATAATGCGACAACCACCCTTTGGATTTTAGCCATAGGGGTTGTTATTATTTTTATCTTTGATTTCATCCTAAGAATTTTGCGCAATTATTTCCTTGATGTAGCAGGGAAAAATGCTGATATCCTTCTTGCAAGCCGACTGTATGAGCATGTCTTAGGAATGCGTCTTGAAGCGCGTCCCAAATCTTCAGGAACACTGGCGCACCAATTGCGTGAGTTTGAAACATTAAGAGAGTTTATTTCTTCGGCAACCCTTTCTGGCCTCGTTGATTTGCCATTTATTTTTTTGTTTATTTATATTATTTGGCTGATTGGAGGAGCAGTCGCTTATGTCCCCCTTTTCATGGTGCCGATTGTCCTTATCATAAGTTATCTACTACAACGGCCTTTGTCTTCTTCTATCAAAAAAACATATGCTGAAGGAGGCCAAAAACATGCAATTCTTGTGCAATCAGTCCAAGGTCTTGAAACCATTAAGGGATTGGGTGCGGAAGGAAAAATGCAAAGTGTATGGGAAAATTTTGTTGCTCAGTCTGCTTCTTCCACCAATCTTACACGCTTTATATCGACATTTGCTGTTCACTTATCCATGCTAGCCCAAAATCTAAGCGTTGTTGGCGTTATGATTGTAGGGGTTTATCAAATTGCTGAACAGAATCTCACGATGGGAGGTCTTATTGCTTGCTCCATTCTTTCAGGAAGAGCCATGGGGCCTTTAACTCAAGTCGTTTCTCTTTTAACACGTTTGAATCAATCTTTGGAATCTTTAAAGAGGCTTAATCAGCTTATTCAACTTCCTATAGAACGCCCTGCAACGACTCGCTTTGTTCATCGTCCTCATTTCGAAGGTGAAATAGAATTTAAAGATGTCGATTTTTCATATCCTGGTCATAGTCATTTAATTCTTCAAAAAGTTTCTTTTAAAATTCATGCTGGAGAAAAGGTAGCTCTTTTGGGCCGCATAGGGTCAGGTAAAACAACCATAGAAAAGTTGATTTTGGGCTTTTATGCCCAAAAAGCGGGTTCCATTCTCATTGATGGGATCGATATTCGGCAGATTGATCCCTCAGATTTAAGGGCCAATATTGGTTATATCCCTCAAGATATTTTTCTTTTTGGGGGAACGATTCGACATAATATTACTCTTGGAGGCGATGAAGTTGATGACCAAACTCTTTTGAATGCAGCGATCCTCGCAGGAGTTCATGACTTTGTATCACAACATCCCTTAGGATATGATATTTCTGTAGGGGAGGGGGGAACTGAACTTTCCGGCGGCCAAAGACAAATGATTGCTATTGCGCGTGCATTCGTTCGCGATCCCACTATTTTTCTCTTTGATGAACCTTCAGCTATGATGGATTTCCAAGCGGAGATCACTTTTATTCAGCGTCTTCAGGAATTGTATAAAAAGAAAAAAACCCTGATTATTGTTACTCATCGTCCATCTCTTCTTACCCTTGTTGATCGAATTATTGTGATTGATAAAGGGCGCGTTGTTGCGGATGGTCCTAAACAAGAAGTTCTTGACGCGCTTAAAACACCAACCAAAGAAAAAACGGAATAAATTTTATGATAAATTTTCGTAAAAACGAACGTGATTTTATGACTCCTAAAGTAGCCGCTCAACACACAACAACACATAAATTTTCTTTAACGACGTTGATTGTCATTAGTAGCCTTGTGATTTTATTCTTAATCTGGGCTACCTTTGCAGATATTGACGTCATCACACACGGTAACGGACATGTTATTCCTTCTCAAAAGACTCAAATCATTTCAAACTTAGAAGGAGGTATCATTAAAAAAGTCTTGGTGAAAGAAGGTGATATAGTAGAAGCTGGCCAAGCGCTTATGATTATTGATCCTACAATTTCTGAAGCCCGTTATAAAGCCAGCCGAGATCAATATTTACGTTATTTAGCCGCTTCAACTCGTCTCCAAGATCAAATAGCAGGTAGATATTACAAAGTCCCCGAGGAAGTAGAAAAGGAAAGTCCTTCTATTGCGTCTGAGGAAAGGAGACACTACGTCGAACACAAACAACAAATAGAAACACAAATCTCTATTGCTAAGCAAATCGTTCTTCAAAAACAGCAAGACGTTGCGGAAGGAAAGGCAAAGATTGCACAGGCTGAGGATCAACTTATTCTTTCTCAGCAAGAGCTTAAAATGGTGGAACCTCTAGTTGCTGAACAACTTATTTCTAAACGTGAAATTCTGCGTCTTCAACGAGATGAAGCAAATTTAAAAGGAGAAGTTGCAACAGGAAAAGCAGCTCTTCCCAAAAATGAAGCTGCATTGGAGCAAGCTCAGTACGAGCTTAAACAAATTCCCTTCCATTCTCAAAATGAAGATCAAGAACAATTAAGAGAGATCAAAATTAAATTATCTGAAACAAAAGCAACTATGTTGGAAGCCCGAGATCGCATGAATCGGACAGAGTTACGCTCACCTGTTAAAGGGGTTGTGAAAGAAATTAAAATGAAAACGTTGGGGGGGACGATACGTGGTGGTGAGGAGGTCATTGAAGTGGTTCCCTTTGAAGATACCCTTCTTATAGAAGCGGAGATTTTGCCCTCTGATGTCGCTTTTATTCATCCAGGAGAAGAAGCAAAAGTTAAAATTACGGCCTATGACTATTCTATTTACGGCTCACTAAAGGCTCAACTTCTTGAAATCAGCGCAGATACAGTTCATGATCCAGAACAGAAAAAAGATTTCTATCGCGTTTTGTTGCGCACAGACAGGAATTATCTTGAACGAAACGGTAAAAAACTTCCCATTATTCCAGGAATGACAGTTGAACTTGATATTTTAACAGGATCTCGCACAGTTATGCAATATCTTCTAAAACCCATTATTAGAGGTGCTTCTCAGTCCTTTAGAGAAAGGTGATCCTCTGTTTTTCATAAATTTATGCTTTTTCTAATAAAAAGAGGGAGCTCTACGGTTCCCTCGTGCTAGAATATTGAGGAGGATAGTCTTTTACAATACGCTAATTCCATGGTGAACTTCAAGATGAACGACTCCGTGAGCTCCTGTTCCTACATAGTCTGAAAATCCTGCATAGAGAGTGTTCCCACTAGCTTTCCACTCACTCGGCAGCGCAGTTCCCGTCGGACTATCCAGTTGAACTTTATCATGGCCTTCATTTCCCGTAATAAAGAGTGTGTTTGCGTGCGGACCAGTTGTAGGAGCTATGGCAAGGACGTCTGAATAACTAATATCTAAAGCCTTCCCAACACCATGAGCCGCGTCCTTTATCCCTCCTATGGTTGAGTTTTCTCCCAAATCTATCTTATCAATATTAGAAAAAGTAGATCCTTGATGTATCATACTTATCATATCCATGTTATTTGGATTATTCCAAAAGAGAGTGTTTTCTACGGTTGGTGCTCCTGCTTGTGTTCCGTGAAGCGCTCCCTGAACAGAAGCAATTGTTGAGTCATTAACGATAAAATCGTTGGTTCCGGTAAGTCCTATATAGGTGTTTTTTCCTCCTTCGCCAAAACCACCAACGTTAGCTGCATTTTCTAAACTTGTTCCTCCCGGATCAAAAATACTTACCCCATGCGGATCAAGGCCACCTATATAAACGCCTGGACCTCCATGACCATTACCATACAATTGCGTTAGAGGATCTGTGGTACTGCCTCCAAATTCGACCGTATAGACGACGTTATAATGAACTCCCGGAATAGGAGACATTACAATATTATATGTGAATAGAGCATCTGGTACGTAATGTGGGATTAGAATATTAAATCCCTGTGGGGCATGAGGTACTAAGGTACCATCGCTCAGCGTCATCCCATTTTGTACCATTTCGGTTGGACTAATTGGATGATTTAAATTTGTGAGGCCATCTTGGTAAAAAGTAAGAAGAAGATTAACAGGATCCCCAACTGTTGGCATATTATTGTGTGTATTTGGATTAGTAATAGTTGTCGCTATTGAATCATCAGGAACATTATTAACTGTTATTGTACTATATTGAACACCCGCGCTTGTTGTATATGCTCCCGTAATTTTCTCATAAGGAATTTGTAATGTTTCATAATTAAGTGTACCGTTAAGTAAAAAAGGATAGTCTAACGCTTGTCCATCTGGTGACGCTAACATTTTTCCTTCAGCTCCTGTATAAGCTCCGAGTAGAGTTAATGATACAAGTGTATGAGGAGCCGCAAGGTCACTTGCTGAAAATGTATATGTTGTTGGTGAAGCAAAATCAGCTCCCGTCATTGGATTAAAGCTTGCTTCCGTGATAGAACTGAATATTGTTCCTGCTGGGTGGGGAAGAATGAAACTTGTGCTGTAATCTTCTTCGTTGATTAATGTTCCTACAGGTACTGTAGGTAGCGTTGGTGGCTGATTAATTAAGACCAAACTCCCCTCATGAAGAGTATTATGACAGACTTTACTATCAAAGTTATGATCTCCCTGATGAAACCAAACTTGATATTGAACCCCATTAATATCACTTATGCTACTTGAGACAGAAAAGGTAATATTAACCCACTGACCCTGTTGTTGTGAATAACAATCTCCTTTTGTATTATTCAATAAATTATAGGAATCATTACTCCCTGCCAAATTAACGATAACCTCATGGTTTATGTCATAAGAGTCCTTTCCAAGAGTGATATGAATACTTTTTTGTAAGGTTGAAGATTCTTCGACTCCTCTAAGGTTTAAATTAACAGTTGAATGATCCCCCAACAGATCAACGGTTAAAGCACCACCAAACCCTGATATATGAGGAGCGTGCCCTTTAATGTTAGATTTGTCTAGAAAATCAACTGTTTGAAGGTCCTGATTCGCAAGTATAGTTGCGATTGTATTATTACTTCCTGAGTAAGATAAATCATTTTGATAAAATGATATAATACTAGGTCCCTGAGATTTATCTATAATGACATCCCCTCCTCCTCCACCGTCGATAGTTAAGGGGATTTCTCCATAAGGTCCGGAAGGAGAAACAACTGTGCTTGTAATATAGATCAAGTTAGAGCTTGGTGTTCCTTCCACTGTTCCTAACAAGGGAAAACTTTTAACAAACTGAACCATCTTACTCACCTATTATCAAAAATTTTACTTAAAATAACTATATTATATTTCAGTTATAAACAAAACCTACAATATTATTCTACTATATATATTATTAACAATAAGTTAATTTTATTGTAATAAACCTACATTCCTAGACCTTCGAGCATAATACTTTGAATCAATAAACTTTTCGTAACTAGCTGAAAAATAATGATAAAAACTCAGATATTGAATGCATCCCATTTAAAAAAAAGATTTTGAAATATAAAAGCTTTCTCTTCTAACTGAAACAGTAGAAAAATCGCTTCGTAATTTTTTCATCAAGAGAGGAAACTCAGGAGTGGTAAGTCTGAACATATCCTATTTTTATTTCAATATGATAATTTTTGTTTTTAATTTCAGCTGCTTATTAAAAAGCTCAGATACTGAAAATAATTCAAAATTTTCTGCTCAAATTTCTAGGAATGTAGGAATAAAAGCTGATTTATATTTTTAATTATAAGTTAATAGATCTGCTTCAAAAGTTGAAATTTTAACTTTCATCTCTCCTTGAGTTCATCGGAGAGCCTCCTTAGGCGATGTGAATATGTCCTTGAGGGATCACATCCGTCAAATGGTGTTCGCTTGCGTTCCAGGTCAGGTTCGTAAAATCAATTGATGTTCCATTTCCGCCATTTTGATCAAAGGTGACGACGGGGTGATTAAACAAATCGTGGGTCACGCTCGACTGGTTATTTGCAGTTGCCAAGTCAAGAAGGTCATGTAATTGCAACGCGTCAGAACCACTAAAGTTAGTAATCGTATTTGCTCCGCTATTGAGAGGCCCAGCTG
>JAKBAL010000097.1 GCA_021809225.1 Pseudomonadota bacterium
CCTTTATCCAAAGGTTACCTACGTACGCAATATTACAGATGTTGATGATAAAATCATCAATTCGGCAATTGAAAATCAGGAAAAGATTTATGATTTGACTCAAAGAATGACTCATGATTTTCACCAAGACATGAAGGCTCTAGGAAATAATCCTCCTAATGTCGAACCCTTAGCGACTGAACACATTGATGAAATGATCTCATTAATTAAAATCCTTCTTGATAAAGGTTACGCTTATGAGAGTGCCTCTCATGTTCTTTTTTCCGTTAAGAATTTTTCTAATTATGGTCAGCTCTCTCGCTGTAATCATGAAGAAATGATTGCCGGGGCCCGAGTTGAGGTTGCCTCTTACAAAAAAAATCCAGAAGATTTTATACTCTGGAAACCCTCTGAAAAGAGTATTCCAGGATGGGAAAGTCCTTGGGGGCGAGGACGCCCTGGCTGGCATATTGAATGTTCGGCTATGTCTCTAAAATATTTAGGAGAAACGTTTGACATCCACGGAGGAGGACAAGACTTAATTTTTCCTCATCATGAAAATGAAATAACTCAAAGTCAGGCTTGTTTCGGGCCTCAAACCTTTGCTCGTACTTGGCTTCATAATGGCATGCTAACCGTAAATGGTGAAAAAATGTCTAAGTCTTTGAGAAACTTTATTACCGTTCATCATCTATTAACAACTATGCCTGGAGAACTGATACGCTTCATTCTTTTGTCTTCTCATTATCGCCAGCCTTTGGATTGGAATGATCAGATCATCCTCCAAAACCACCAAAGTCTCGATCGGCTTTATAACGCCCTAAGAGGACGAGATCTTAATGAAAGGGGTGAGGTCTGCAAATCTATTAAAGCGGCCCTTGAAGATGATCTCAATACTCCACTGGCTATTTCTGTACTCCATGAACTCGCAACCCAGCTTTATAAAGCTTCGAGTGAAAACGAAAAAAATCAATTAGCTTCTACCCTAAAAGCCAGCGGCGCATTGCTTGGACTTTTGCAGCAAGACGTTGAAAGTTGGTTTAAAGGAAAAACAGGGATTGACGAAGCTACAATTTTAGCGCTTATTGAGGCGCGCATGCGAGCAAGAGAAAAAAAGAATTTTCTTGAAGCTGACCGACTGCGTGATGAGCTTCTAAAAGCGGGTGTTGTTTTAGAAGATAGTCCTCAGGGAACCACTTGGAGACAACATTAAATTGAGGGTTTGTGGACGAAAATACTTTAACGATTATTCTCATTGAGCCCCAGCTCGGCCAAAACATAGGTGCTGTAGCTAGGGCAATGTTAAATTTTGGTTTAACCGACTTACGGCTCGTAAAACCTCGTGATGGATGGCCTAATCCTGAATCAGTTCCTCTCGCGGCGGGTGCTAATAAGATCCTCGAAAATGCACAAGTATATCCTTCATCTATTTTGGCAATCAAAGACTTAAATCGTCTTTTTGCAACTTCTAGTCGTGTTCCTAACATGATTAAAGCTATTTATACACCTAAACCTGCTCTTCAAAATCTTGCATCAACAGCTTTGCTAGGACAAAAGGTGGGAGTTTTATTTGGTGGAGAAAGGTGTGGTCTTCGCAATGAAGACATTAGTTTATGCGAAGCTCTCATTAAGATTCCAACAAAGTCTGACTTTCCCTCCCTCAATATCGCTCATGCAGTAGCTGTAGTTGCCTATGAATGGTTTGTACAAAAGTCCTCTTATCCTACTCAAATTTTGCGAACAGGCCGCACGCATTTAGCTACGAGGGAAGACCTTGCATATCTTTTTAATCACTTAGAAGAAGAGCTTGATCGTACGGGCTTCTTACGTCACCATAAAAAGCGTCCTAAGATGGTGCGCAACATTCGAAACATTTTTCAGAGGCTTGACTTAACTGAACAAGAAGTTCGTACGTTAAGGGGCATCATAAGTAGCCTCACAAGAGGTTCGCAAGATGTCGAAGGCCAAAAGCAAAACCTTAAAGTCGTCTGATATTTAGTCAATAAGTCACTCGGAGAATGATAAAGAAGCTAGGCCTAGTCTAGCCAAGTGAGTGGCTCAATAATAATCAATAGGAAGCAATAGTTTACACAAAAATTTAAAAGGTAGTCTCTAAGATTCCCTTGGTAATCTTGCAGATAACCTTTTTCATTCTTGAATATTTCTCTCTCTTATTATATGGTTTGGAGGAAATTTAACTTGATAAGAGTCTAAAATGAAAAATCCTAAAATTGCAGTCATTGGATGTGGTTATTGGGGGCAAAATCTTGTAAGAAAGTTTGCTGAACTGGGAGCTTTAGCAGCCCTTTGTGATGCAAGTAAGGAGCAAGCAAAGAAAATAGCCTCTCTTTACGGAAATCCTCCCCTTATGACTATGGAAGACATTGCGCAATCAAAAGAAATTGATGGTGTCGTAATAGCTTCACCTGCAGCCTTACATGCCGCTCATGTCACGCAATTTTTAACAGCAGGAAAACATGTATTCGTTGAAAAGCCTCTTGCGTTAAGTTTAGATGACGCGCAAAAACTTCAACAATTATCTGAGCAAAAAAAATGCATCTTAATGATAGGACATCTTCTTCAGTATCATCCTGCTTATTTAAAACTTAAAGCCCTTATTCAAAATAATACTCTTGGAACCCTAAAGTACATTTATTCTAACCGGCTGAATGTTGGGAAAATTCGTGCAGAAGAAAACGTCCTCTGGAGTTTTGCACCTCATGACATTTCAATGATTCTAGGATTAGTTTCCTCTCCTATCGAAAGAATTAGTGCAACAGGCGCGTATTGTATAAATGACACTATTAGCGACTTTGCAACCGTTAACATTACGTTTAAGAAAAGTATTCAAGCCCATCTTTTTGTGTCTTGGCTAAACCCTTTTAAAGAACAAAAGTTGATTGTTGTTGGTGATAAAGGTATGGCTGTTTTTGATGACACGCAAGAGTGGTCACAAAAATTGCAGATTTATCCTCATGAAATTACACAGCAAGAGGGTTTTTCAATCATTAAAAAAGTTGAAGCTACCCCTATAGCTCTTAATCCAGATGAACCTTTGAAAAAAGAGTGTGAACATTTCCTTGAATGTATTAAAAAAGGGACATCTCCCATAACAAATGCTGCTGAGGCTATAAGAGTTCTTGAAGTTCTTAGCATGGCACAAGAATCAATGGATCAGCATCGCCTCTTGAAAACTGAGGAAAATACAGAACCCTATTTTAAGCACGAATCCGCTTATATTGACGAAGGGGCTAAAATTGGCGCAGGATCAAAAATTTGGCATTTTAGTCATATTCTTAAAGGTGTCGAAATAGGACAGAATACCATTATTGGTCAGAATGTTATGATCGGCCCAGACGTAAAAATTGGTCACAACTGCAAAATTCAAAACAATGTTAGCCTTTATAAAGGTGTAACACTGGAGGAAGGGGTTTTTTGCGGTCCTTCTTGCGTATTTACAAATGTCAATACGCCACGCGCTGAAATTGAACGAAAAAATGAATATCTTAAAACTTACGTTGAAAAAAGTGTGACTATCGGTGCTAATGCGACAATTGTTTGTGGCGTTAAATTAGGAGCCTTCAGTTTTATAGGAGCAGGAGCTGTTGTAACAAAAGATGTTGTTCCTCATGCCTTAGTTGTGGGAACACCTGCAAGGCAAATTGGGTGGGTTAGCCATTCAGGTGAACGTCTTGACAAAAATTTTGTTTGTCCTAGAGAAGGTCGTCAATATCAAGTCATCGATAATCAATTAGTAGAAATGAAAGAAATTAGGTCAAAAAATCATGCAGCATAAAACAAATTTAGATCTCAGTACAGGTATAAACATAGAAAATTTAGAACATGATATTCTTAATAGAAAATCTACTCTTGGTGTTGTCGGACTTGGATATGTCGGATTGCCTTTAGTCAGAGCGTTAAATGAAAAAGGTTATCAAGTCATCGGGCTAGATACCGATGTTCGAAAAATCGAAACTCTCAAAAAGGGTAAGTCCTACATTAAAAGCCTTTCAAACCAAAATGTTCAAGAACTAAATGAAAGTGGACGATTTACACCCACCAATAATATCATAGATATTGCTCAAATGGACGTGGTTTTAATTTGTGTTCCCACTCCACTTACAAAAAATCGCGAACCTGATATGCGGTATGTCGTCGCAGCAGCAGAAGCCATTTCTACTCAACTCCGTCCTGGACAACTGATTATTCTTGAATCAACAACCTATCCCGGTACAACGAGAGAGTTATTGAAACCTATTTTTGAAAAAACCGGCCTCATTGCAGGTCAAGATTTTTTTCTAGCTTATTCCCCTGAGCGAGAAGATCCCGGCAACGGTCTTTTTGAAACATCAAGTATCCCAAAAGTCGTTGGTGCCGATGATGTATTTTCCCGTCGTTTAGCGATTACATTGTATACTCAAGTCGTTCCAAAAGTTGCTGAAGTTAGCTGTTCTGTAACTGCTGAAGCCGTTAAACTAACTGAGAACATTTTTCGTTTTGTTAATATAGGTTTAGTTAATGAGCTAAAAACTATTTACCATCGCATGGGGATTAATATCTGGGAAGTCATTGAAGCTGCAAAAACAAAGCCTTTTGGCTATATGCCTTTTTATCCTGGACCTGGGTTAGGTGGACATTGTATTCCTATAGATCCTTTTTATCTCACATGGAAAGCTCGCGAATATGGGTTGGCGACTCAATATATTGAATTGTCCGGACAAATTAATGGTAGTATGTCTTGTTATGTGATTGAAAGATTACGTGAAGAGTTAGACTTAAGATTTGCAAGGGGACTACGAGATACGCATATTCTCATTGTGGGAATTTCTTATAAAAAGAACATTGATGATGTAAGGGAAAGTCCTTCCCTTGTTATTTTTGAGAATTTAAAGAATCGTCAAGCAATTGTTGATTATTATGATTTTCATGTCTCAGAGATTCCTGAAATATCAGAACATAAAAGCTTATCAGGATTAAAATCAGTGCCTCTCACCAAAGAGCAACTGCAAAAATATGACGCGGTCATTGTTTGCACAGATCATGATGATATTAATTATGATTTAATTGTCGAGAATAGTAAGCTTGTTGTCGACACACGTAATGCAATAAAAAATGAATTAGGAGCACTTTCTCATGTTGTTAAGGCTTAAAGAACTTTCTCAATCTATAGATTTTATTGATTTAAAAGCCCAGCAATCTAAGATCCGACACAAACTTGATCAAGCCATTCAAAAAGTGCTTGATCATGGTCTTTACATTATGGGACCAGAGGTAAAAGAATTTGAATCAAATCTTTCGGAATTTTGTGGTGCTACGCACTCCATTTCTTGTGCAAATGGAACAGACGCTCTTGCGTTAGGGTTAATGGCAAAACACGTTAAACCTGGAGATGCGATATTTGTACCTAGCTTTACATTCGCCGCCACAGCAGAAGTTGTAGCTTGGGTGGGAGCAACACCTATTTTTATCGACTCTTACCCAGATACCTTTAATATGGATACAGAAAGTTTAGAGCAAGGAATCCTCTTTGCCAAAAAACAAGGGTTAAACCCATGCGGTATAATTCCTGTTGATCTGTTTGGACAACCAGCCAACTATGATGCCATTGACGTGTTAGCAAAGAAGCATGGCTTATGGGTTATGGCTGATGGGGCCCAATCTTTTGGAGCGTATTATAAGAAACGACGCGTGGGAAATATTGGAGATATGGCCACTACAAGTTTTTTTCCTGCAAAACCTTTAGGCTGCTACGGAGATGGGGGAGCCATTTTTACAAACGATGACGAACTTGCCACAAGAATAAAGAGTTTACGTGTTCATGGACAAGGGTCAGATAAGTACGACAATGTGCGCATAGGAATGAATGGGCGCTTAGATACGATACAAGCCGCTATTCTTATTGAAAAATTAAAAATATTCGATGACGAGATTAAAGCACGGCAAAGCATAGCAGATCGTTACACAAATGGGCTAAGTGATCTTGTTCAAACCCCCGTTGTGATGAATGAAACTAGTTCCGTTTGGGCTCAATATACAATTTGTTTACCTAAGAAAATAAATCGCGAAAAGCTCATTAACGACTTAAAAGACAAAGGTATTCCAACGATTGTCTATTATGTCAAACCTTTGCATTTGCAAACCGCTTATAAACATTATCCCACAGCAACAGGGGGAACCTTACCTACTTGTGAATCTTCAGCTCATCACGTATTAAGTCTTCCCATGCATCCTTATCTTGAGGAAGAGTTGCAAACTTTGATGATTCATGTTTTGAGAGAACAGATTGAGATTGCTCTAGATAAATAGTTATACTTGGGTAAGTCCAAAAATTTCAATATTTCTTCTTAACATTGTTTTCAATATAGAGTTTACAAAATAATAGATCACTTATATTTTTCCAGTCAAACAAGACAGGCTGTGAAGGTACTCCTAAGACAATTTTTGGATGGAATTGCAGGCACTCCATAAGTTCTTTAACTTTAAAGTATATAAATTTATTCACAAAATTAACCAAAAATAAACTTTTTCTCCTGATAATTAACAATCGACTAGTAAAGAAAATTACAATCAAATCAAGGAGAAAAATCATGAAACTAAATTTTTTAAAAACACTTATTATATTAACAAGTGTATTTCTAATTAATATAAACTTACTTTCCAAGCAATTATTAGCTGTTGAAACTGATGATATTGTCATTATTGCAGAAAAGAATGGTGATTTTACCAAATTTATAGAAGCTTTAAAGATTACAGGTTTGGACAAAAAGTTACATGAGATGGGTCCTTTCACCATATTTGCCCCTACGAACGAAGCATTTATAGCTTTTGACAAAAAACACCCCGGCCTGATAGCAGGATGGATGAAAACGGACGAAGGCAAGAAAAAGCTAGAAGACTTTCTTCTATACCACATCGTTCCTGCAAAATTAACTGCTGAAAAATTAAAAGAAATGAAGGCAGACAAAGCTGCCAACGGAAAAACATTTACAATTAAAGTCAGTAACGAAGGTATCAAAATTAATGGCACCAAAATTACTAAAGCTGACATCGAAGGATCCAATGGCGTTATTCATGCTATTCAGCATGTCCTCACTGTCCCTTCGGAAAAAATTTCTGCGGAAAAAACGCCTTCGGAAGATGCTCATACAGAAGCCGCTCCATCTGAAAAGAAATAAATTAACAACTTAGAATTCTCCATAGAAATAGGACCTCACTTTTCAAAGAGGTCCTATTTTTTATGCATATTAAAGTCATTTAATAATACAAAATATAATATTATAATTAACCTCAATTTTGAATAAGCAAGTAAAAAGATTTAACGGAAGGTTTGTTTTGCCTGAGTTGATAGGCAACGAGGCAAGAGAGAATATTAATACAGCAATTTATGGGCGATCTATGACGAGTGTGAGACAAATTCATATGAACTTTAAGGATGTCAAAGATTGTTTCGATGAGAAAGCGTTTCCTAAGAAGAAGCTTTTTAATCAAAGGCATAAGGTAGTTTTTCATATTTCGCTTTATTCCTGTGATTAACTTTAGGCCTCTTTGAAAAAGTTGTTTAAAAAGTTTTTGAGATATGAATCCTTTATCAGCAAAGAGGTTT
>JAKBAL010000098.1 GCA_021809225.1 Pseudomonadota bacterium
AAAGGTAGGGAGGGTGTAAACGTTTTCAAAAACTTCTTTTGGCAATTGATCCCGAAAAGGTTCAAGAAGAGCGAGTTCTTTTCCTTGAGGAAGATTTTTTGCTGCAAGATCGGTATTATCAAAAAAACTGGTTGTTCGAGTATAGGCTCCATAAAATATATTTTTATTCAGCCAATCAAAGTCAAAGGCATAGGTTAGAGCCTGTCGCACGCGAGGGTCTTGAAAAATGTCTCTCCGTGTATTAAAGGCAAAACCTTGCATGCCCACTTGGTGCTGGTGAGGGATTTCAACGCAGCGGACAAGCCCCTTGTCAACAGCTGGAAACTTATAGTTTTCCGCCCACTTTCCGGGGTTTGCTTCTTCCCGCGTATAGGCGTCTCCAGCCTTAAAAGCTTCAAAAGCCACAGTTGCATTTTTATAAAAATCAAAACGAAGGGTATCAAAGTTGTAATACCCTTTATTGACGGCAAGATCTTTTGCCCAATGGTTGGGATCACGTTGATAAATAATTGATCGCCCAGGTTCCACTTTTACAATTGTATAAGGCCCACTAGTAAGGAGAGGAGTGAGACCCGTTTTTTCAAAGTCTTTATCTTTAAGGGAATGTTCAGCTAAAAGGAGCATCGTGCCGACCATCAAAGGCATTTCACCATCGTATTTTCCATCAACTTTTTTAAAAGTAAATTTGATCTTGCGTTCACCTAAGATGTCGACCTTTTCAATTTTTTGATAGGCCATTTTTTGTCCTGGGGTGCCATTTTCTAAGAATGTACGGTAGGAAAAATCAACATCTTTGGCTGTAATGGGTGTTCCATCGTGCCACCTTGCTTTTGGGTTAAGGGTGTAAATGATCCAAGACCGATCAGGAGCAACTTCAAGACTTTCAGCCACAAGTCCATAGACAGAAAAAGGTTCATCAGGCGAGCGCTTCACCAGACTTTCAAACATAATATCCCGAATGCCAGCGGGTGGTGTTCCTTTGAGGGTAAAGGGATTAAGCGTATCAAACGTTCCGACAATGGCGAGTTTTAACTCTCCCCCCTTGGGGGCATCGGGATTGACAACATCAAAATGGGTGAAAGTTGCGGGGTATTTTACTGCCCCATGCATGGCTAAACCGTGCTGTTCCCCTGCATTGGAGAGTCCGGGAAAAACAGAGAAAAAAGAACAGAGTAAAATCCATAAAAATTTCTTCATAAAAGCCCCTAGTTATCATAGTGTAAGTTTGTTAAATATTTCTATCGTATTTATAAGAAAATGCAACACTCGTTTATGAAAGCTCTTGAGAAAAAAGACTTTCTTTGCGTATGATGGCAGGTTTCGTGAACAAAATGTACGAGCAAAGAAAGAATGATAGATTTTATGAATAAGATCCTTACTTTCTTCGCTAGGGTCATACATGACAATAGGGAAAAATTTCGCAATCGTTTAACTAAACTGATAGATGAAGAACGGCTGTCTTTAAGCACCAACATCTTTGCCAGGGCAAAAAAGCAAAAAAAAACCAAGAAAGGTGAGCTGTGGTGCAGACAAACTATAGGCTTGTAAAGGATCAATAATGGCAACTCTTCCTCTGCTTAGTATGACTATTTTTCTGCCTCTTTTGGGAGTGCTCGCCATTTTCTTAAACTGGGGAAATGGAGAGCAGGCTCAAGCGACGAATGCACGGTGGGTGGCTTTATGGACGTCCCTTGTGACATTAGGTCTTTCTATCATCTTGTGGATAAACTTTAATGAGACCTCTTCAAATTTTCAGTTTGAAGATAAGTTTCGGTGGATGCCTCTGTTAAATATTGGATATCATGTAGGGGTAGATGGAATTTCTCTTCCTTTTGTTGTTTTGTCAGCGCTTTTGATTCCCCTTTGCATTCTTACCAGTTGGTCTTCAATTCAAACGCGTGTTTCAGAATATATGATTGCTTTTCTATTTCTCGAGACAATGCTCATTGGTATGTTTTCTGCGCTTGATTTTGTTCTTTTTTATGTGTTTTTTGAAGGTGTTTTGATTCCAATGTTTCTCATTATTGGTATTTGGGGGGGACCCAACCGCGTTTATGCAGCTTTTAAATTTTTTCTTTATACTCTTTTAGGGTCAGTCTTAAGCTTATTAGCCATTCTTTATATCTATTTTGAAGTAGGGGGGAGTGATATTCCTTTAGCCCTGACAACGCCCTTTGATCCAAAAGTACAAATTTGGCTATGGCTTGCGTTTTTTGCGTCTTTTGCTGTTAAAGTTCCGATGTGGCCTTTGCATACCTGGTTACCCGATGCTCACGTTGAAGCTCCAACAGCAGGATCGGTTATTCTAGCAGGGGTTCTTTTAAAGATGGGAGGGTATGGATTTATAAGATTTTCACTCCCTATGTTTCCAGAAGCCTGTGCCTATTTTACACCGTTTGTTTTTACGTTAAGCATTATTGCGATCATCTACACCTCTCTTGTCGCGCTGGCACAATCGGACATGAAAAAGCTAATTGCCTATTCTTCCGTGGCTCATATGGGATTTGTAACCCTTGGGATTTTTACCGTCGAGGCGCAAGGAGTTCAGGGAGCAGTGACGCAAATGGTAAGTCATGGATTAGTGTCGGCGGCTCTCTTCTTGTGTGTGGGCGTGGTTTACGATCGGGTTCACAGTCGTGAAATAGCGGATTATGGTGGGCTTGTTCATCGCATGCCCCGCTATGCAAGCGTCTTTATGTTTTTTATTTTAGCCTCTGTCGGGCTTCCTGGAACAAGCGGCTTTGTCGGTGAGTTTCTTGTTCTTTTAGGAGCGTATCAAGTTAATACATGGGTTGCAGCCTTGGCGGCAACAGGGATGGTTTTAGGAGCAGCCTATGCTCTTTGGCTGTATCGCCGCGTTATTTTTGGGGTTTTAATAAAATCAAAACTTAACACTATTTCTGATCTTAATTGGAGAGAAAAGCTTGTTTTTTCACCTCTTGTCGTGGGGGTTTTGCTGATAGGGATTTACCCCATGCCTCTGTTGCGGCTGATGGAAGTTTCTGTCGCCAATATCATTGATCAATACAACCTTGCTCTTGAATCAGAAAATGGAGTCGTGGATGAAAAAAAAGCCATGGAGATGGCGTTGCGTGGATAAGGGGAGATAATTGTGAGTGGTTTTTATATTCCAGACTTTAAAATCATTCTGCCTGAAGGGATATTGACGTTTACAGCTTTGATGATTTTAATGATAGGTGTGTTTCGCAAGAGTGCCGCGCCTGGTTTATTTCGTCAATTAAATCAATATGCTTTAATCGCCTTTGTGATCGCCTTAATCGTTTTGGCGTTCCAACACACGCCTGGTGAAAAATGGGTTACTTTTGAAGGACAAATTCTTCAAGATGATTTTGTTTTCTTTGCTAAGTTTTTGATTCTTATGGGGGCTGGAGCTGTGCTTGCTCTTTCAGTGCCCAGTATGATGAGAGAGCACATTTTATCATTTGAGTACCCCTCGCTCATTTTGCTTGCAACCGTTGGCATGCTTTTGATGGTGGCTGCTAACGATTTTATGAGCCTTTTTATTGGCCTTGAAATGCAGGCGCTGTCTATCTACATTTTGGCTGCCTTAAGTCGAGAACAACTAACAGCTTCCGAAGCTGCTCTTAAGTATTTTGTCTTGGGAGCCCTTGCAACATGTTTTTATCTTTATGGGGTGAGTCTCCTTTATGGATATTCAGGATCGACACATTTTGAAGTCATTGCTTCTGTGATTCGTATGGAGAGCCTGCAAGGAGTGTCTATCGGACTTCTTGTCGGTCTTACTTTTATCATCGCTTCATTTGCTTTTAAAGTGTCAGCAGTTCCTTTTCATATGTGGACACCAGATGTATATCAAGGATGTCCTACACCCATTACAACTTTTATTGCCGCTGCGCCTAAGGTGGCTGCCATGGTTGTTTTTTTACGTCTGATGGTGGGCCCTTTTCTCTTGCTTTATGGAGAATGGCAGCTGCTGATCATTGCTATTTCTTTTGCTTCGATGATTCTAGGAGCGTTTGCTGCTTTGCGACAAACGGATCTAAAACGTCTTTTGGCCTATAGTACGATTGGTCAGATGGGATATATTTTGATGGGGATTGCCAGTGGAAGTGATGAGGGAATTCAAGCCGTTTTTGTTTACTTAACCCTTTATCTGACGATGATTATTGGCACTTTTGGTTGTCTTTTATGCTTAAGGGGGAAAAGTTCGGAAGGGGTTCAAAAGATCCAAGATTTATCTGGAATATCGACTCTTCATCCAAAATTAAGCTTTATTCTTGCTGTTTTTATGTTTTCCTTGGCGGGGATTCCTCCTTTGGCAGGGTTTTTTGCTAAACTTTATGTTTTTAAGGCAGCCATTTCAGCCGGTCTGTTTTGGCTTGCCGTTGTTGGTGTGTTAACGTCGGTGGTTGCCGCCTCTTATTATTTAAAGATTATAAAGATCATGTATTTTGACGAGATCCCTAAATCTCCTTCCATGACCTATGGGCAAACGCTTGTCTTGTCCTCAGAAACGACCCTCGTTTTAAATGTTTGTGCCGTTATTATTTTGTTATTTTTTGCTTTTCCTTATCCCGTTCTTGAAATGGCACAACGGGCTGCTTTGTCCTTGCTGATGTAGGCGAGTGAGATGGCTTCTTTCTACTTCTTTGACTCTCTTCCCAGCACGATGGATGAGGCTCGCGCTAGAGCGTTAGCAGGCGCAGAAGAGGGAACGGTTGTTGTTGCTTTTCAACAATCACAGGGGAGGGGCCGACGAGGACGTGTCTGGGAATCCCTTCCTGGTAATCTCTGCTTTACGTATATTACCACTATCAAGGCTCATCTTGCAGAGGCTCCTCAGCTTTCCTTTGTGGCTTGTGTAGCTATAGGAGAAAGACTGCGTTCATTGCTGCCTCTCACCCATTCTTTGACCTATAAATGGCCTAATGATTTATTGTTGAATGGTAAAAAAGTAGGAGGAATTTTATTAGAAGCGCTTTCCCTTCCTGAAAAGAGAGAAATGGGGTATTTAATTGGTTGTGGCATAAATTTGAAAACCCCGCCTCAACAGGTGCGCTATCCAGCAACGTCTTTTCAAGAGGAGGGCATTTATCTTTCCTTAAAAGAAGTCCTTCCTGCCGTTGTTTCTTCCTTAGAGCATTATATTGACGTATGGCGCAAAGATGGTTTTGCGCCTATCCATGCTTTATGGATGAAAGATGTTGCGAATTTTGAAAAAGAAATCGTCTTTGATCTTGAAGGAAAAACCTATGAAGGTGTTTTCGAAGGCATTGATGAATCTGGTTTTCTTCTCTTAAACACGCCCCAAGGCAAGATGAAACTTATGGCTGGAGAAATCTTGGCTAAGGAAGTAAAAGTTTCTGGTTCTTAATAAGGTCAATTCTTTACTCTTCAATAATATATCCCAAAATAGAAAAATAAAAAATAATATTGAAAAAACGTTCCAATGAACCTACATATTAAATAAATTTAAATCAATTGATTTTGAATGGTAGTGCTATGCTTAAAGATAAACTTAAATCGACAGTCAGTGTGTTTGTCCTGTTGAGCTATGTGTCGATAATTTCTCCTGGATATGCTTTAGAAGACGATAATAGTTCAGATCATGAGGGATATTCTTCTTCCTTATCGCCTGCAAAGCGGTCCCGCGCTGAGATGACGCCATCGCCAAGATCTCCTTCATCAACCCCCAGTTGTAGCAGCTCTTCTTTACCAACTTCTAGTGATACTGCAACCTCAACTGAAGACTCCGCAAAAAGACAACGTGTCTCCCCCATGGTTGGAAGTTCACTAGTGGAAGATGATCCCCAATCGAATGAGCCTTTACTTTTGCCTCCTGTGCTTTCTGGAGAAGAGGACTTCAAACAAGCGCAGGCATACTTTGACGCTAACAATTTTGAACAAGCTTTTCAGTCTTTTCTCAGCGCTGATAAGAAAGGTTGCTCGCAGGCTGCTCTCTTCATAGCGGATATGTATATTCGTGGTCAGGGGACTCAAAAAAACATTACCCGAGGATTTGAGTTTTTTAGGGGAGCAGCTGGGAAAGAACAGCGTTCTACATGCGAATGCTCAGGTGGACAGTTAGTGAGAGATTGCTTACAAGCAGGGTGTTCTGTAGCAAAGACACGTATGGACGACTATGAAAAAGCAATTGTTCGGTACGAGACCGATACTACCCTTATGGCAAGTAGCTATTATCCAAAAATTCTTATGGAAATTGGAAGAGCTTTTGATTGTCCGTTAGATGATGAAGAGAGATCCAGGTCATACTATCAGCGTGCTGCGGTTCTTGGCTATTGGAGAGCCATTTTAGAGTTGGAGAGAGAAGAAGAATGTTGTGAGTATACAAAGTGTCTTAATCTTGCAAAGTCTCTTGAAACCACAAATTTAGCAAAAGCGATAAAAATTTATAAGAAGTTGAGTGACTATGACGTTGTTTCAGCATTAAGATTAGGAGAATTATACGAAAAAGGGCATCCCCCCGTCATTGAACAAGACTTTATCAAAGCTCTTGAACTTTACAGGGAGGCATGGGAAGAATCGGGTAAGTCATATGAAGAAGCAGGACTTAAATATGCAGAAATGTATGAAAAGGGTCTTGGGGAAGAACGAGATTTAGACGAAGCCTTTTATGTTTATGACAGATTAGAATCTGATAATCCAGAAGCTGCGTATAGGGCAGGATGGCTCCTGGATTTCAATCCTAGATTCTCGCCTGACCCCAAGCCTTATTATAAAACTGCTGTTCGTGGAGGAAACCTCGACGCTCAGTTTATGATGGGATTGATCAAGAGAGATGGGCGCGATGGAAGTAATCAAGATGTTACAAGAGCTTTTCGCTGGTTCCAAAAAGCTGCTAATCAGGGTCATCTTGCATCCTCCTTACTCCTTGCGGAGATGCTTCTAAAATCTCAAGGCAATCCACAAAATGAGGCTCAGGCTTTTAATAGGTTTAAAGGAATTTACCAAAATGCGAGATTTAAAGAAAGCTGGAGAAGATTTTTTAGGTTCAGCGAATCACAAAATGAGGAACAGGCTTTTCAATTGTTTAAAGCAAGAATAAGCACGGGAGATATAGAAAGCATCCTAGCAATAACTTATCGTTCAGTGGGAAAGTATAGACAAGATCTTAGTCTATTGAGGCTCGCTATGGAAAAGAGGAACCTAGCAGCGACTTTCGCATTGGCTGGAATCTATGAAAGAGGGTGGAGAAGTATAGATTCTAACCCTGAAGAAGCCTTAGACTTATATATAAGTGCAGGACGAAGAGGTTCTCGGGAGGCTATGGTCAAGGTGGCTGAGGCTTATAAAAACGGGAAGGGCACCCTCAGATCTTTTTCTGCAGCTTTTAATTGGTTTCGGGACGCAGCTCTTGCCGGACATCAAGAGGCCCGTTGCAAGCAACAACAGCTTTTTCATTTCTTAATTCCTGAAGCTCTGCGTGGGGCGTATGAGGGTGATTATTTTGATCCGCGCGAACATGATATTTCTATGCTTATTTCTTTGTACCGCCGTCCAGATTCTCAGCAAATGATTATGAATTACTGGAATACCTTGTTAAATTCTCCCGATCGTGAGGAGATGAGAGATATTT
>JAKBAL010000099.1 GCA_021809225.1 Pseudomonadota bacterium
TCGTCGCCTTTGACTGTTTGAGCAGATCTAATTCTTCATCCTTAAGATGAATGCAATGCCCAAAGATAGATTGATCCCCAACAAGTCCGAATCGATCATATACATCGAGATAATTTTTACTCCAAGGAAACTCCTTTTTTACTTCAATTACTTCATTTATATTTTCATCTAAATGAGTTTGTATATACACATCTGGATGTTGCTTCTTTAATTCGCCACAAAGCTCAAGCATTTCTTCCGAACATGAGAGTGCAAACCTGGGCGAGATACAGAAGCTCAATCTGTTTTTGTTATGCCATTTCTCTATTAATCTCGTTGCATTCTCATAATTTTTTTCTGTTGACAGTCTAAGATTATCTGGTCCATCCACATTCATTATTATGTTACCCGTGATAAAACGCATATTCCTTTTATTTAATTCTTCAAATAAAATATCCGTCGCTTCATAAAAAAGGGGGCCATATGCACACGCAGTTGTTGTTCCATTGAGCACCATCTGATCTAGAAAGAAATTTAAATCTGCTCTTGCATTCTCCTTATCTGCATAAGTACTTTCTCGAGGAAAAACATAATTATTTAGCCACTCTAAAAGTTTTTCACCATAAGCTGCAACAATACCACTTTGTGCTGCATGAATATGAGTATCAATAAATCCCGGTGTGATAATCTTGCCCGTATAATCTGTAATGCTAATATTATTTATTTTATCGTGCAACTCCGCGTAACTGCCAACTTGACTAATTTTTCCATCTTCAACTACCAATAACCCGTCCTCAATATAGATATATTGATCATTTGAATCACTTTTTTTCACAGGTAAGTTTTTCAAGGTAGCCGTTTCTTTAAATGAAAAAATCGACCCTCGATAAGCATTTCGTAGCTTCATAATTCAACCTTCCTTTTTATCTGATTGGGGTTCTTTAATAAAAAATAAAACTAGTATAGAAATCATAATGAATGTGGGCAAAACCCACAAAGAGGTATAAAATACCTTTGATGTTGTAAAGATGTAGGGTATGAACAGTGCCAGGCTATAGAATAAAAACACGCCCGTGTTGGCAACACTTAATGCTACTCCCTTCACTTGTGGCGGAAAAATTTCGTTTAAGATGGTAAAAAATAGCATCGATCCTGATAGGGTTAGTCCAATAAAGAAGGATAAGGTGTGAGCTAAGGCAAGAGATTCAAAGTTAAATTTGGGTAAATAAATTCCTGCGAGTAAAAACATGACGCCTAACACCAATGACACATGTATCACCATTGTTCTTGAGTTAAGTACGTTTGAAATATAACCTAGCAGAGGCGTGCCAATGCCAATCCCCAGAAAAATGGCGGCCCCGATAGTCATCGTACTAGATTGACTGACAGCATAATACTGTTGAATTTGCATATACCAAAATGATGCGTAAGAAAGCAACACTCCGAATGAAGTTGATACGGCTATCGTACAAAGCCACAGCTGCGAGTTTGAACAAACGACTTTTAGCGATTTTAGTAAATGACTTGTAAGGTCTGTTTTTATCTCAGGAGGATTTTTAATAAAGAAAAGACTCAAAACAAATAAAGAAAACCCAAAATACGATAAATATAAATAAAGAGAGCTCCACGAATTATCTGCTAGTGCTATTGAAAAAATATAGTGTAGTACTCCAGATAATATACAGGAAATCGTTTGGGTTAATCCAAACAAGATTGGAAAAAATTTCGGCTTAAACCACTGGCCAATTAATACACCCGCTGCAACAAAGGCAAAAGAGCCGCCAATTCCTTGAATAAGGTTTGCTAATGAAAAAAGTACTAAATTCGTTGAAAAAACAATTAAAAGATTTCCAATGGCAAGTATTAAAATACCCGCACTAACAACAAATTTAGCGCGATACTTGTCGAGTAAATAGCCTGCTGGAATTTGCATGACTGCAAAGCCTACAATAAACATTGTGACCGCTATGGTTGCCTGAATGACGGTTGTATGTAGGGAGTTTTTTATAGCGGGTGAGAATACAGAAGCCGCAGTATTTAATGAAAATGAGTAAACAACATAAAGAGTAACCACAAACCACGCAATTAATCCGTTAATTGTTCTCACGAGATAAATCCTTTTTTGAGTTTTTCTTTCATTTTATATGTTTTTTACAAACGTTACATACTGAACTATTCAATGGCCTTTATCATTTCACGTACCTTTGCGAGAGATTCATCAAACATCTTTTTCTCGTCTGGCGTGAGATCGATTTCAACGATTTTTTCAGCCCCGCTAGCTCCAAGGATAACAGGAACACCAAAATAGATATCTTTAATCCCGTACTCTCCATTGAGCCAGACGGCACAAGGCAGCATTCGTTTGGTATCTTTCAAATAGATTTGCACGATAGCGACAGCTCCAGAGGCTGCTGCATAAAAGGATGTCTTTGTTTGGAGAAGATCAGCAATCTCTTTACCTCCTTCGCGTGTACGTTTAATAATTGCATCTAACCGTTCTTGGGTTATCTCTCCCCGTTTCAGCAAGCTCGGCAACATAACGCCTGCAATCGATGAACTATGAACTAAAGGAACAGTGATTTCTTTATGTCCCCCTATATTTCCTCCGACAACACTTTTAACAGAAACCTTGAATTCTTTCGCCAAAAAATGAGTATAGCGAGAACAATCCAACACACCAGACATCCCAATTACACGATGATGGGGCAGTCCTGACTCTTTTTGAAACAACCATGTCATTGCATCAAGAGGATTGGTGACTACAATAACAAAAGCCTTGGGACAATATTTTTTTATGTTCTGAGCCACTTCACGGATAATTTTAGCGGTCCCCTGAAGAATATCTAACGGCGTCATCTCCGGCAATTGTCGAAGACCTGCTGTAACAATCACAACATCAGCATTCTCAATGTCGTGATAATCATTTGTTCCAGTAACAGAAAGATCAATGCGCTCAATCGGCAATGCCTCTGAAATATCAAGGGCTTTTCCTTGCGGTAAGCCTGCAGTAATGTCAAAAAGAATGATATCGCCCAACTCTTTGAGGGCAATTAAATGAGCAATCGTTCCGCCAACGTTTCCTGCGCCGATGATAGCAATTTTGGGTCGAGACATAGATTTTCCTCCCTGTGAATTATTTATATTTTAAATATTATAGGATCACCCCTTAAAGAAATGTTAAGGGTGACTCCTCGGGAACTTATTTCTTTCCAAACCATTAAAAAGCTACTAGACTTTTAAAAACTTTATAAAAAAGGATCGCTATTATGGCTTTTGAACTTCCTCCTCTTCCCTATAACGAAGATGCACTAGAGCCCCACATTTCGGCACGGACCCTTAGCTTTCATTATGGAAAGCATCATTTGGCCTATGTCACCAATTTAAACAACCTCATTCAAGGAACAGAACTTGAAAAAAAATCCTTAGAGGAAATCATTCATCTCACTGCCAATAAGGCTGACAAGGTGGGCATTTTTAACAATGCGGCTCAGGTGTGGAATCATACCTTTTACTGGCATTCTATGCGCTCACAAGGAGGAGGAGAACCTCAAGGGAGCTTGGGTGCAAAAATCAAAGAAGACTTTGGAAGTTTTGACGAATTCGCAAAACTTTTCAAACAAGCAGGCGTTGGTCAATTTGGCAGTGGTTGGGCGTGGCTTGTTTTGGATAAAGACAGCACTCTAAAAGTAACGAAAACGCCAAATGCCGACCTTCCTATGGTTCATGGCGAGCGCGCCCTTCTCACCTGTGATGTGTGGGAGCACGCTTACTATTTGGATTATCAAAATCGTCGCCCTGATTATGTGGACATCTTTCTCAAAAATCTTGCCAACTGGGAGTTTGCTCAAAAGAATTTTGAGAAAGAACAGAAAGTCTAAAGAGGGCGGACTCAGCGATTGTCCGTATTTTCCTATTGACGGAAGAGGCCGTATCGCTATGATACGCCTCACAAGCCCCTGTGGCGGAATTGGTAGACGCGGCAGACTCAAAATCTGTTATTCGAGAGGATGTGGGAGTTCGACTCTCCCCGGGGGCACCATCCATTAACGCGCGTGATGCTATGACATGCTTCTGTTTAATCAGGAGGAAGTCGAGCCAAGAAAAAGAAAGACACCACCATCGTTATGGATAATGCAGCTTTTCATGAGTCTGCGAAAACTAAAGAGCTCAACCCTCACCTGCCCACTCACTTTTCATAAGAGCCACTTTTTTAGAAAATCAATCTAACCATAGGAATCATACATTTTTGTAGGGGAAGCAATCCTTTGTTGAACTCTGGGTTGCCACGACCCTCTCGTCACGGCGAAGCCTTAGGTGTAGTAGGCCCGGGTCGAGCCTTCCATGACGCTGGTAGGAATGTATTATCTTAGTAGGGAATCCCTACAGCAGAATGGCAGAAAAAATGAGTTTGAAGAAAAGGCCAGATTTCACCTTCATTTACATCACACCATAACGCGTTCCGCGCGACGGCGGGATGGTGCCCCCTACGGGATTTGAACCCGTGTTACCGCCGTGAGAGGGCGATGTCCTAGGCCACTAGACGAAGGGGACTTAACTTGCCTTTTACCTGAACTCTTCCCATGAATCAAGACTCTTCAAGAATCCTTTCATAAAAAATTAACCTTTCCCAGTTATCTCTTTATAAAGAAGCCAACTTTTTAAGGAGAAGACGCCCATGAAACTTCTCAGCGTTAGCATTATCATCATAACGTGTGCTTTTACCTTATCCGTGAAAGCAGAAACCCTTTCTTCTTGTCAAAGTTCATGTTTTGCCGCCAAGCAAAGTTGCAATTCTGATAAATCACACACCTTTAACAACTGTGCTCATGATTTATTTTCTTGTAAAGCGAGCTGTAGGAGCGGTAAACCCCAAAAAGTCTATGGAAACTACCGTCTTAATATTGGCTTCCATCCTATTTTGCGCTTGAACTAGTAGTTTCAAGACGGGTCAATCCATAGGTAGCACCGATGATCATAAGACTCCCAAAAAGAGTCCAAAGAGTAGGCAATTCTTGAAAGAAGAGATATCCCACCGGAATGGCAAAACAGAGACGGGTGTACTCAAAAGGAGCGAGGTATGAAGGACTGGCATATCTCAATGCCGTGACGGAGCAATACTGAGAAAAGACCCCAAGGGCTCCAATAGCCATCAAAGCCATCAAGTCTTGGGGTTCAGGCGTTTTCCAGATTCCCAGTACCAAAAGCCCTGCAATAAAGGTTGTTGCTGTATTAGCGTAAAGCATAATGGTCAGCGTGCTCTCTGTACGCGAAAGAAGTTTTACACAAATAATAGAAAAAGCCGCAAAAAGATTTGCTAATAATTCCACCCAAACCCCTATGCTAATGGGCATCTCATGGGGGCGGACCATTACAATAACACCCAAATACCCAAAGAAAATGAGGGCCCATCGAGAGGGGGATACAACGTCTTTTAAAAGTGCCATGGAAAGAATCGTTGTAAACAAGGGACCTGTCATACCAATAGAAGTTGCGAGGGCAAGAGGTAATGTTCGATAGGCATAGTAGGTACATCCCATCGCAGCTCCAACACAAAGAACGCGCGTCATATGCAAAATTGGCCGTGAAGTACTAAATCCTTTAAAACCTGCTTGAAAAATAAATGGACTAAAGAAAGCAAGCCCAAAGAAATACCGCATAAAAAGGACCATGAGACTATCAACGTCTGGTGAAAGAGTTTTTGCAAAAGCCATAGCAGAGCTAAAGCTAAGTGCCCACAGTAACATAAACGCTGCGCCTACAAGCTTGGGTGAAAATGCCTCTGTAAGCGTTGTGATTCGACTTTCACTCATCTAAATTCCTTTCTATTTTATTTATATAGGAAGGAATCAAAAAATCGCAATCTTTTGGGAAAATTAGTAGAACGGTCATAAAACAACACGTCATAATCATCTCCCCGGTCGCGTCATCCCGGAATTTAAAAAATCACCGCAAAGCCCTGGCTGAGCGGTTAATTTTCTTAATATCCGGGACCCAGTACTTTTTGTGGTTCAAAGTCCTCTCCCGGATATTAAGAAACCGTTGTGCTCTTAATGAACTTAAAATTAATCAGTTGATTTTACAAGATTCACACACCCGTGTCATGTATGGACCTGACGGGGGAATAGTTACTTTACTTTTTGGACTTTATCATATTTTATTGTAATAGCAAATTTCTTGCAAGTTTTTACAATAAACTTACGTTAAGTTGAGGGCTGTTCTACGCTTTGAAACGCCTTCATCCGCCCACAAATCTTATCCATGAAAATGGCAAGAGCTCCATTCGAAAGAACGTTCGTCACCGTAATAAAGGGATCCATCAAAAGATAAAGAGTCATTAAAAGCCCGCTCATAGAACTCGTAAATCCAAAATTTCCTTCCAACAGCACTGGAAACAAAACGACAAGCTCTCCCCCTGGGACAGAAGGAACCCCAAATTTTGCTACCATGTAATACATGGAAAAGATAAGGAAAGTCCCGTAGCTCATAGGCTCTAGTCCATTCATGGCTAAAGCAACAGCCATCAATATAGGTATAGCTATCGAATCCCCCACATGGTGGATATTTACCGTTGCTGGAATCATAATTTGGGCAAGCGCCTTGTTTTTTGTGTTTTCTTCCGCGGCTTCTAAAGTCAAGGGTAGGGTTGCCATACTCGACATAGTTGAAAGAGCGACAAGACCTGATGGAAAAGCATTCGCTAAAGAGGTTTTTATATCTTTGAAGTTTCCTAAATTCGCTTTGAAGAAAAAGAGCACAATGGCAGCAAATTGAATGATCACAATCAAACCAATCATGGGACCATACCCTGCAAAAGTCTCGAAAAGCGATTCATCGTGCTGAATTTTAAACAAGAAACCGACCACATAAAGAGGCACGAGAGGAATAAAGATTTTTGTTAATGCGGTTTGAATAATATCTCTTAAAGCAGTTCCCCAATAGACAAGTTTTTCATTTCCCGAAAAAGCACCATAAAGGCCCACGACTGTGCCAACGAGAAGAGTCAAGTCTATGCGAATGAAATCGGGGTAGGGGATTGTAAAAAAAGGTTCCAAGGGAGACAAGGAAACACTGGTTTTTTGAATCGCATTGGCAGCATGATAACCCAAGTGAGGCAAGAAAATCTCCCCCGCGAAATAACCAATTTGCACAAAGATAAAGTTTGAAATGACCACAAAGGTAAGAATCATTAAAATTAAAATGGGTGCTTTTTTTTGAAAGGCTGAAAGACATGCAAAAATGAAGGAAAAAACAATCAAGGGCATAACAAAAACAAGCGTTTCTTTCAAGAAAATGCTTATCGTGTAAAAGGCCCGCTGAATCCATATCGGAGCTAAATCGCCAAAAAACATGATTAAAACAATAGCAACTGCTAGCTTTATGATTAACCCAAATTCTTTCATAATCGGTCACTCCAAAAATTTTGCCTTAGGTTACTTAAAACTCTCACGAATGGAAAGGAGTTTATCCTCCTATCTGTCTTAGATTTGACTTTTTCTCTCAAATGAGTTTATACATCAATCTAATATGTACATATGTAAGGAGATAGGAACGTGAAGCGCACTTTTCAACCCAGTAATCTTGTTCGCAAACGCC
>JAKBAL010000100.1:0-749 GCA_021809225.1 Pseudomonadota bacterium
GTTACGTCTTGGAGCTTTCCCTTAACTTCGAGACTTACTGTGACGGAATCCTTATTTTTCTTCAAAGCCTTAACCGTGGAACTCGTATGAATCTTAATTCCTTGTTTCTCAAAGGACTTTCGCGCAAAAGCTGAAATTTCTTTGTCTTCAACAGGCAAAATGTGATCTTGAACTTCAATGACCGTGACTTCTGCTCCCATGAGACGGTAAAAGCTTGCAAATTCAATACCAATTGCTCCCGACCCTACAACCAGAAGAGAGCCTGGCATTTTTTCTGGTACCATGGCTTCCTTATAGGTCCATACGAGCTTCCCATCGGGTTCGAGATCAGGAAGTTGGCGAGCGCGTGCCCCTGTTGCTAAAATCACATGGGGCGCTTTAAGAGGAGTTTTCCCATCGACGAGAAGCTCAATTTCAGCTCCCTGCCGGCCCTTAATTTGGGCCGTGCCTTCAATGACCGTTACTTTATTCTTTTTCATCAAGTGGCGAACGCCATTCGCCAATTGGGAGGCAACGGCCCGAGACCGTTCAATAATTTTCTTAAAATCAAAGGAGATATTCTCAGCCTTAAACCCATAAGCATCTAAAGAATGGAGCAGATGGTTAATTTCTGATGTTCGTAGCAAAGCTTTTGTGGGAATACATCCCCAGTTAAGACAAATCCCCCCCATCTGTTCTTTTTCAACAACAGCTACCTTAAGCCCTAGTTGACTTGCTCGAATCGCCGCCACATAACCACCAGGGCCACC
>JAKBAL010000100.1:759-7570 GCA_021809225.1 Pseudomonadota bacterium
CAATAACAACATCATAATCAGCCATTTTTCCACTCCTTGCTTCTTCATTATTCGCTTGTCTGATACCATATGTAGGCAAGGATCTCTATGGTAAATTAAATTAAGGGTGAATAGGTTTTCATTTTTCCATATCAAAAATGTTTGCTAAGTAATCTTCTTTTCATTTATGAAATATACTTTATAATACACGCATGACAATGACAAAACCGCATATTTTATTAGTTGATGATGATGAACGTTTACGGGACCTTTTGCGTAAGTTTCTTGTAGATAATGGTTTTTTTGTGTCCACTGCGCGAGAAGCTTCTCACGCCCGTGAGCTGATGAACATTTTTATTTTTGATTTAATGATTTTAGACGTCATGATGCCAGAAGAAGACGGCTTCGCCTTAACAGAATTTATTCGAAATGGCTCGATGCGCCTTAAAGATACTCCCATTCTTGTGCTTACAGCCATGGGAGAAGCTGAAGATAGAATCACTGGGCTCAGTCGGGGGGCAGATGATTACCTCTCTAAACCATTTGACCCCCGTGAACTTTTGCTCCGTCTTCAAGCGATCTTACGGCGTAGCCAAGGATTAAAGGGAGGGACAACTCTTTCTCTCGGACACGTTATCTATGACCTCCAAACTAACCGTCTCGAACACCAAGGAAACCCTATTGCTTTGACGACTGTCGAAAGTAATCTTTTAAGGATTTTTGCTCGCCATCGTGGAAAAGCGCTTACGCGAGATGATTTGGCTTTTGAATATGAAGGGGATTTGAATCCTCGCACGATTGATGTACAAATTACACGCTTGAGAAAAAAAATTGAAGATGACCCTAAACTTCCCCGTTATCTTCAAACAGTACGAGGTAAGGGCTATATCCTGATTCCAGACGCATGAAATATTTTATGAGACACCCCTTCAAGGCATTAAAGGATTACCTTCCCAAAAGTATGTTTGGAAGATCTCTTCTGATCTTAATGGCACCATTGGTTCTTATTGAAACACTTTCAGTTTATGTCTTTTTTGACAATCATTGGGACAATGTGACAAAGGCTCTTGCCAATACGATTGCTGGAGAAGTTGCAACAGTTGTTGCCCTTTACGATGAAACGCCTGAAAAGCATAATTTTTATAGATTTTTAGCGGGAACCCATTTAAAACTCCGAACCGACTTTATCCCAAAAGAGGCCATTGGTGCCCCTACTCCTAAAGAATGGCAAGATAGCTTTCTAGATACGGCCCTTAAAAAGCAAATTTTTACTCCTTATGCATTTGATATTACCTCAAAAGAGATCGTTATTAAAACAGAAGTTAAGGGCGGAATTTTAGAGTTCACCACATCTCGAAAACGTCTTTATAGTAAAAGTTTTTCTCTCTTTATCATGTGGGTTACAGGCACATCAGCATTTTTTCTTCTTATTGCTTCCCTCTTTATGCACAATCAAGTCAAACCCCTGCGCCGACTCGCAATTGCTGCTGACAGATTTGGAAAAGGGCGTTCTTTTCCAAACTTTAAATCGGAAGGCGCAACTGAAATTCGTAAGGTTTCCCAAGCATTTTTAGGTATGAGAGAGCGTCTCCATCGTCAATTAACACAAAGAACGGAAATGCTTGCCGGTGTTTCTCATGACTTAAGAACACCTTTAACGCGCATGCGCCTGCAACTCGCCATGATGCCTCTTTCCTCTGAAGCCGAAGGTCTTCAAAAAGATGTGGAAGAGATGGGAAATCTGTTAGAAGGATATTTAACTTTTGCACGGGGTGATGGCCTTGAGGAAACACAAGAAACGAACATGAATGACCTTCTTTTAGAGGCTGTTGATGGACGGGCTCACCTTGAAAAGGTGGTTCACTACGCCCCCCGCCCTTTGCCTACACTGCTCATCAAGTCTCAAGCCCTAAAGCGCTGCCTTACGAATCTAATTAACAATGCGGCACGTTATGGCCATGAAGTTTGGGTCAATGCCTGTATGGATAAAGATCATCTCATGATTTCCATTGAAGACGATGGACCTGGTATTCCTGAGGAAAAGAGAGAAGAAGTCTTTAAACCTTTTTTTCGCTTGGACCCCTCTCGCAATATGACAACAGGTGGGGTGGGTTTAGGCCTCACCATTGCCCGTGATATCGCCCAAAGTCACGGAGGCGATATTAGGCTCACTTCTTCAGATGATCATGGAGGTCTTCAAGCTTCTCTTATTTTACCTTATTAATCTCTTGACTTCCTCCTTTCTTTTTTCTTAAGATCCCATTATAGTGTATTGGAAATGAAAGGAGATAGTCATGAATGATGTTAATTATAGTTCTTATATAGCTTCTCCTTATTGGCGTTGGTGGACCTATTCTGATTTACGAATATCCCATCAATTTATGCCAGCGAGAGAAAACAATGACACTTATAAACCGATTTCAAAATTATCTTAAAATAACCTTCCTTTTTGTTAGTCTTTTATATTCGCCCGCCCTTTACGCCCATAAGACGATTGGGATTACCCAAATCGTTGATCACCCTTCACTCAACGCGATTCGGGAAGGCATTTTGGAAAGCCTTGCTGAAGAAGGATATGTGGATGGAAAAGATCTGACCATTTTTTTCGAAAATGCTCAAGGCAGTCCAACAACAGCGGCACAAATTGCCCAAAAATTTGCAGGTCTTCCCCTTGATGTGGTCGTTCCGATTACAACACCTTCTGCGCAAGCCATTGTTCGGCAAGTTGATAAAACTCCCATCGTTTTTGCGGCCGTTAGTGATCCTTTAAGCGCGAAAATTATCACATCTCTTGACCATCCAGGAGGGAATGTAACGGGAGTCGCAGATGCCCCTCCCCTTGAAAAGCAGCTAAATTTTATCCTGTCCTGTGTGCCGCATCTTAAAACCTTGGGCATTGTCTATAATCCAGGAGAGGTAAATAACGTTTTCTTTCTTGATCAGCTCAAGATTCTGGCAAAGAAACAACAGATCAAGATTGTCACTGCAGCTGCTCCAAAATCCGTAGATGTTCAAGCTGCTGTCCATAGTCTTATTAGTCGTGTGGATGCCATCTTTGTGGGTAATGATAATACGGTCGTATCAGGGCTTGAGCCATTGGTAAAAGCATGTTTGGACGCTCACAAACCTCTCTTTGTTAGTGATCCTGAATCGGTGGACAGAGGAGCCCTCGCTGCGTATGCCTATGACCAACATCAGATAGGTCGGCAGGTGGGTCAAATCGTGGTCAAAATTTTAAAGGGAAAGAACCCAGGCGACATTCCTGTGGAAAAGCCGTTAACACTTAAAATGTTTATTAATCCGAAAACAGCGGAGAAAATAAAAATCACATGCACCCCAGCGCGTTAATTTTTGGAGGAAAAATGAACTCTTTCTCAACATGGTTGTTAATTGGTTTCTTGGGATGGAGCAGTAATGCATATTCTCTTGAGAAAGTTCATGTGGCCGTTGGACAAATTGTAGAACACCACGCTCTGGATACACTCCGCGAGAGCTTAAAGAAAGGTCTTGAAGAAGGCGGATATGTGGAGGGTAAAAACCTAATTTGGACCTATGAAAATGCACAAGGTAATCCAACGACAGCCATTCAAATTGGACACAAACTCATAAGTCTTGATCCAAATGTAATTGTGACTCTTTCAACTCCCATGACACAAGCCGTCGTTGCAGCAACCACCACAATCCCCATCGTGTTTGGAGCCGTGACCGATCCAGTAACGGCAAAACTCACAGGACATAAAAATGTTACGGGTCTTACGGACTTTGTCCCTGCTCAAAAACAAATTGATCTGGTGAGGGCCTTTGTTCCTCAAATTAAAGTCATTGGTGTTATTTATAATTCTGGTGAAGCCAATTCTCAAAAACAAGTTCAAGAAATTAAGGCTATTGCAGAGCAACAAGGTATTAAAGTTGTGGAAGTAACCGTTTCAAAAAGTAGTGAGGTTTCAGCGGCTACGAAAACACTCGTAGGAAAAGCGGAGGCTATCCTTCTTCCCACAGACAATACGGTTATTTCCAGTTTAGAAACTATTATTAAGATCGGCGTTCATAATAAAATTCCAATCTTTGGAAGTGATGTAGACATTGTTCGTCGGGGCGCAGTTGCTGCCTATGGTGTTGATTGGCGTGAATCGGGTTTTGTTCTTGCTGAAATAGTGAGTAACATTCTTAAAGGGGTTCCCGTCAAAGACATTCCCATCCAAAATCCTCAAAAACTCGTTTTTCATATCAATCTGGCTGCCGCTCAAAAAATGGGCGTCGTCGTTTCGCAACTCCTTAAAGAGCAGGCAGATATAGTGTTCTAGAGGTGCGGTTCTTAAATAACTTGCCAAAATTATTAGAATGATTAGGAATATTGGTGGAACAACAAAAGCTAAAGAAACCTGACTGGATTCGCGTCAAGGCCCCAGTTTCGAAAGAATATCAAGAAACGTGGGACTTGATGCGCCGTCAAAAGCTTAATACGGTCTGTGAAGAAGCCGCATGCCCTAATATTGGGGAATGCTGGGCGAAAAAGCATGCAACCGTCATGATTTTAGGAAGCGTGTGCACGCGTGCATGTCGCTTTTGTAACATAAAGACGGGCAGACCCGATCTTCTGGATCCTCACGAGCCGGAAAGGGTAGGGGAGGCTATTGCAGAAATGGGCCTTCATCATGTGGTTGTCACCTCTGTTGATCGTGATGATTTAGACGATGGGGGGGCAAATCATTTTGCTCAAACCATACGTGCCATTCGAAAAAGTGCGCCCCAAACAACTATTGAGGTTCTAACTCCTGACTTTTTAAGAAAAGAGGGGGCTATTGAAATTGTCGTTGAAGCACGACCAGATGTGTACAACCATAATTTAGAAACTGTGCCACGGCTTTACGCGGAAGTGCGCCCAGGTGCCCGTTATTTTAATTCGTTGCACCTTTTGCAAACTGTCAAAGATCTTGATCCCACTCTATTTACAAAATCCGGGATCATGGTGGGCCTTGGTGAAACTAAAACAGAAGTCTATCAAGTGATGGATGATTTAAGAGCTGCATCCGTTGATTTTATAACCATTGGTCAGTATCTTCAGCCGACTCCCCAGCACCATGTCCTTGATCGATTTGTCACCCCTGATGAATTTGAAGACTATGCCCGCATGGCTCGTGGCAAAGGTTTTTTGATGGTTTCAGCATCCCCTCTCACGCGCTCTTCTTACCATGCAGGGGACGACTTTTTGCGTCTGCGGGCGGCTCGAGAGGCGCAATTGCAGAGGTAATGGGAACACGACTTCACACTCACTTTTTACCTTACAGCCCCGATCAGCTTTTTGATATGGTTGCAGATGTGGAAAAATACCCCGAATTTTTGCCTTGGTGTGCGGCCGTTCGGATTCTTTCAAGATCTGAAACGGAAATTGTGGCTGATTTAAGTGTGGGTTATAAATTTTTTCGCGAAACCTTTCGATCCCGTGTTCATTTGGTTCCTAAAACCCGCATTGATGTGGAGTATATCACGGGCCCCTTTCACCATCTCAACAACCATTGGACTTTTGAGGCTTCCGGAAAGGGCACCAACATTAATTTTTTTATTGATTTTGAGTTTCGCAATAGATTATTTCAAAGCGCCACAAAAATGGTGTTTGAAAGCGCTTTTAACCAAATGCTCAGTGCTTTCGAAAAACGTGCCCATGAGTTGTATGGGCATAAGGAATCTTAATTATACCATTTATCATAAATATGTGATGTTATATCCAGTTTCTGGATCGCCACGCCCCTCTGGGGGCTCGCGAAGACGACTGTAGGAAACATCCACCTCTCGTCTTTGCGAGGAGCTTTGCTCCGAAGCAATCCAGAAACTTAGGTTCATTCAAATCCCCTGGTATTCAATCCTCCAAGCTTACTACCTCCCAACCGGAATCGGCAGATAAGCCTTCTTCCTCTGAATTGTCAGATGGAGATGGGACAGAGCTAGAGTTCCATGGTATATAAGAAGTTAAAGAAAAAGTAGGTATCCATGATAAATATCCGCTTACGCTCGTTTGAAGAGACGAAGTATTGTCTGTGGATTCCTGGTTTTTCTCTTCAGGTTCTGAGGGATGGGTAGTGAACATAAAGCTGATGTTCCGAATTTCGAACTCAGATTTATCGAATGCCTCATTCGTAAATGCCAAATATACATTTTTTTCAATAGAATTCCTCTTAAGCAAAGCCATAAAACTATTCTCTGTGGGGGCTTTCCCCTTAAGTTTGATTGTGCCTTTAACAACCCCCGGAGTAGGGTAAATTTGGTGTGTAAGCCAAGCACTTTGGTCTTCTTTCAATAAACCAATCCCAAAGGCACCCCTTTGCAAATCCACCTCAAACGACACATTAATTTTTTTGAATCTTTCTATTGAGATCGAAGGTGTTATAAGCTGAATGTTGCGGGTCTCGTCTGTTGTTACAGAAATTCTGCCATTTTCCCTCATCTCAATTGTGTTTTTAACACCTTCGATGAGTTTAAAATCAATGACTCTTGAGGATTTTCTTTTTTCGTCCTTGTCCTCTTTTTCCATAGCTATCGCTGCAAAGTTTATTATCACTACGCTTAAAATCAGTGCACTTGTGAGTGTCCTCATTTTCATGGTGCCCTCTTGTTTTTATAACTTTAAAGTTATCATATTAAAAAAATATGAAAACGTCTAAATCATAATGCACGCATGTAATGTATGGGGATAAAGTATGGCGGGGGATGGTTTAGAAAAGACTCACCTCCCCGAAGGGAGGTGAGGATTGAATTAGGTAGATATTACCAAATTCTCCACCAGCTACGGACTTGTTTTTCTTCTTCTTTTGTTAAGTTTCCAGCTGGTGCTAGA
>JAKBAL010000101.1 GCA_021809225.1 Pseudomonadota bacterium
CGATCTAATGTTCGAAAAGAATCATCTGCGATATGTTTTATAATAAAGAGACCTAGGCCTCTTTGGTAATCATTCGTACATTGGTAATCAGTGAAGAAAGCTTGATCTTCTGAAGGAAATATATTTGATTTTATTGCACAAAATTCTCGGTTTTGGTCAATCCCTAAAACCGTATGGTGTGGATCATCAATTTTTTGGGTGGTAAGAAATTTGTCTAATTTCCGTGCAACACCTATAGCGGCCCTTTCTTGAAGAGAACCTTCAGCCATGATTTGAGAAGTTGCCTTAAGATAAGAAAATGATGCAAGAGCAAAAAAAGCACTAACAAAAAGTAATTTTTTTAACATTTCGATACCTATTATAAAATTATATGGTTTTACTAATAACAAACATATTTTTTATTGCAACAAATAAATCTGTTCAGAAAGTAGGTGAAGATTAGTGAGAGGCGAGAGAGGACTTTTGGAATCTCAATCAAGGACGTAAACGGAGAGCCTGGGATTTAAAATTTGAGAAATTCCTTTACTTTGGGCTACTATCTCGTGACTACGCCATCTAAAGATTTTTCTCCTGCTGTCCCTCAGTAGGGGGAGGGAGTTAGAGGCTTTGGAAAGAAGTCCTGTGTTTTTATTTGAAAATCAAGGACTTTTTTCCAAAGCATGGCACTGATTGTTGAATATCCTTTTTCTGTGAAGTAACCCCCTGGTTGTTGAATCTCCAAACTTTGTATACTTCTTTAAAACATGATATCTTTACCTTGGCTTTCTTTCTAGAACGCATTTTGCTGATCGCATAATGCTTTAGCCAATTAATTTTGTCTTTTTAATTCAAATTTAACCTTTATCAGGTACCATCTTTATCCATATTGCCCCTTCCCTTCTGTATCTAATTTCTGTACAGATATAATGAAGATTTTAAATTAAGTTTTTTAAGGAGAGTTTTGATGTCGCAAGCTGAAATTCGTAAAAGAAAACCTGGAGCCGGACGAAAGCCAAATCCCATTCCCACGAAAGCCATTCGCTTGCCGCTTCCGCTTGTGCAAAAATTACAAGAGCTTCAGAATGGCAAAAATCTTGATGCTCTCTATCGTGTAGATATAGGAGAAATCTTTGCAGGAAAGGTTTCCACTGCTTTGCGCTCTCCTCTTTTTGAATCTCGGGTTCAAGCCGGGTTTCCTTCTCCTACCGATGAGTTTAGCGAGGGATCTCTTGATCTTAATGACCATCTTATTCGCCATAAAGCAGCCACTTTTTTTGTCCGCGTGACTGGTGATTCCATGAAAAATGTAGGCATATTTCCTGGGGATTTGCTTATTGTGGATCGTTCGTTAGCGCCCACAAATGGTAAAGTTGTGATTGCAGTTTTGAATGGGGAAATGACGGTTAAAAGGCTGGAAAAAGAAAAAAATAGAGTCCTTTTATGTGCCGAAAATGCGGATTATCCAGACATTATTGTCACAGAGGAGGATAGTTTCTCCACCTGGGGTGTTGTCACCAATGTCATCCATTCTTTGATATAGTTGCTATGTTTGCTTTAATAGATTGTAATGCTTTTTATGTCTCTTGTGAGAGAGTTTTTCAACCTCATCTTGAGAAAAAACCCGTTATTGTTCTGTCTTCAAATGACGGCTGTGCAATTGCTCGGTCTTCTGAGGCAAAAGCTTTGGGTATTCCTATGGGGGCTCCTCTTTTTAAAATTCGCGATGTTGTCGAAAAACACAATGTTCATGTCTTTTCTGCTAATTTTTCTCTGTATGGAGATATCTCCTCTCGTGTGATGGAAGCACTAAAGGCTTTTTCACCAACTCTCGAAGTTTATTCTATTGATGAGGCTTTTTTAGATTTAAGTATGCTCCGCCAGGATGAGCTCTTCGCTTATGGGTGCGATATCAAGAAAATAGTTAAAAAATGGACAGGAATTCCAGTCAGTGTGGGCATTGGTCCTACGAAAACCTTAGCAAAAGTTGCAAATAGCATGGCAAAGAGACATCCTTCTGGGTGTTATGCTCTTCTTACATCTGAGAAAACAGAAGCGCTCTTGGGACAAGTTTCTCTTCAGGATGTATGGGGAATTGGCTCTCGATGGTCAAAGAAGCTTAACACCTTGGGGTTGACCACAGCGTTAGACTTAGCGCAAGCAGATCCTCGGAGGATAAAAAAAGCTTTTAATATTGTTCTTGCGAGAACAGCTCTTGAGCTTAAAGGAAAAGCTTGCTTAAGTGTTGAAGAAACGACTCTTCCTAAGAAAAGCGTGATTTCCTCTTGCTCTTTTGGCACTCCCCTAACGACTTTTGAAGACCTGAGGGAAGCTGTAAGCTTTCATGCGAGTTCTTTAGCTCATCGATTAAGAGTTGAGGGTCGTAAAACTTCTCTTCTCAGTATTGCTGTTCGTACGAATCCTTTTGATAAAAAAGGAAGATTCTACAGTAATACTCATCTTGTCCCCCTTTCTTGTCCCTCTCAAGATAATGCAACTTTAATTACAGCAGCTACTCTCGCTTTAGAGAAAATTTTTAGAGAACACCTCTCTTACAAAAAAGTGGGTGTTATGGCGCTTAACCTTTCGCCAGAAGACCAAACTGTTCCCTCTCTTTTTACAGAAGAAAAGGAACATGAACAGTCTTTAAGGCGGAGAGAAGTCCTTAAATCCATTGATCACCTTAATTATCGATATGGCAAAGGCTCTCTTACTTTCGCCAGCGAAGGAGTTAACGCTTCCTGGCAGCCAAAAGCCTCTTGGAAAAGTCCCTCGTTCACACAAAATTGGAAGCAATTGCCAGAAGTTAGTTAAACTTTTAGTGACAAAACCTGATGCTTTTCAGTTTTTCAACCCGACGTTTTCTGGTTGATTGACAGTTTGCCACAGTTGTTGAGCAATAACTTGGGCAGCACTGGGTTTTGGTCCTTCGGCATTTGTTTTCGGCGTGAGAACGTCACGGTAGTTTTGCAAAACAGCAATACGTCCTGCAGCGAGCTCACTTGCGACATGAGCACTATGCACCTCATTCATGGGGTTATTTTCATAAACAAGGACATGGCCAGAAGGTAATACATCAATCGCTTCTGAAATCATCGATGTGGATTCACCGGGAATAAGCATTTTTCCATGGGTGGCTTTTACGGCTCCGACGACAAGATCGAAAGAATTATAAGGAAGAACCCAGGCTTTATTTTCTGGGTTGTTATGTTGGAAGTCAAAGAATTTTACATTCTTAATCCCTTGAGCCGCAAGGCTTTGTTGAAAAAATTTCGTGATAGAATCCGACTGGCCTTGGCGATGAACGGTCATAATTTCTTTGTTATCGGTCCCATATTTTCCTGTTCGAGGTCCATTCAAAACAAGAACACAGGCATTTTGCGCATGCTGAGCAATATAGGTTGCGAGTTTTGCGGCATCGTGTTCAGTGAACAGTTTGATTTCTTTGGAGGGTGTGGGAGCATCTCCCCCCAAAACAACGCCAAGGTATTCTTTGCAAGTGGGAAGGACTTTTTTCCATTCTCCATAAATTTTATCTGCTGTTTCTGCCTGACGATTATGAGAGACGCCCACTGTTTTGATAAGCTTTTCTCCAAGTAACTCTTGGTTTGAGGTTGTCTCGTGAATCGGCAGAGCAATAAAAGTAACCTTTTGTAAAAGCGCAGGGTCTTGAAAATCTTTTAAAAACATATGGGATGTTAAACAGATAATCAGATTGGGTTGAGAAGACAAATCCTTGATTCCTTCAATACCGCCTTCTCCTGATCCCACAACAATAACTTTTTCCTGCAGTAAGTCTTTGTCAATTTCAGCTTTAATTTCGGAAGGTGTTATCAACTTTGTATCTAAATCTTTAAGGGTAACTTTTTGGTGTGAAAGCTTTTCCAAGGCTGCGGCGATTCCTAAAGTTTGGTTATGATCTCCTGCATTGCCATGATTTGATAAAAGATAGAGTTTGACGGCTTGAGATTGCCCCCCCATCAAAAACAATAGACTTAAACTTAAGAGTAAGTGCTTCATTCTGGTATCCTTTCTTTTTTTCACACGAAGGTTTTCTTTTATTAGAAGAAGCGTAAGATGAAAAAACCACCACGCGCAATCTAATTTATTTATACAAATATGGATTGCAAAAAATGAAAATAGAAGTCCTCCACTTACTAAAAATATGAAAGCACTTTTCAATTCAAGGGACAAGCTAAAAAATATGTAGATTTTATGTTAGGTTGGTATGGAGGAGGTGGATTATGGTTTTCAAGCTGTTCTTTAGAGTGTAATAAGTTTCTGCTATGTGGATAACCCCAATTCAAATGCTGTCTTAAGCAAAGTTGCGCGTTTTTTTGTGAAGAAGAAGTGATTTTAATTTTCCTAAAGCAAGCATTAACTTTAAATATTTATTTTATTAACTTTGCGTATATCCATAATAAATTAAAATAGTGCCAATTAAAAATACAAAATAAAATGTTGTGTAATAAAGAGTATTATTTTGTATCCATTTTATACTCATATTGATTAAGAATTCTGGAAATAGGATTACATTAATCCCTTTAATGAGAACCATCCAACCCACTATAGTGATGATAACTCTCCAATCCTTTGTCCAAATATTATGGCTTACAACTATAAGGATCCCCATGATGAGAGCAATAAAACCGATAGCTAACATTAATCCAGGATTGTTCATCATATTTATAATCTGGAATTTTAATTTTCTTTTTTTTATAAAAAATGAAAGACTCATAATTATATAATAAAATCCAATTGCTTTAGCTAAAAATATTGAAATATCCATTTTTAATCCCCCAATTTTTTGATTCATTTTTTCTGCACTACTATTATTTGTATGCTTGAATTTTGCATGTTTAGGGCAATTGTATTAATTTTATCCTTAGGCGGTTTTAACTGCTTTTTCATTAAAAATTGATTATCTGATAAGAAGGTTAAAACAATATAAATTTACCTATACTACCCGACATTTTTGAGTGCTGTGTTGAAAAGAAAAAATATTTCAAATCTTGATGTCATTAATATTATTAAATAAAGGAAGAAGTTTTTTATTTATTAAAATTTCAGGTGTCTTATTTAGTCTCGAGGAATAGAGCGTGGCTTTCTATTTTCGTCAATGCCAACAAACGTAAAAAGTCCTTCTGTCACTTTATGCGTGTTGCCATTTGTGGGGCGACGTACCCACGCTTCCACATTAACCTGTATTGACGTGGTGCCTATTTTAACAACGCGAACATAGCAGCTGACTTCATCGCCGACAAATACAGGCAGTAAGAAAGACATTTTATGGATTCCCGCTAAAACCACGCGACCTTTCGATTGGTGTATGGCAACGGTTCCTCCTGCCATATCCATCATTGAGACAAGCCAACCTCCAAAAATATCACCAGAGGGATTCGTATCCCGCGGCATTGCAATGGTGCGAAGGGTAAGTTGATCAACGGGAGGAGGGCAGGTAGTAGTCATTTCTAAGGTCTCCTTTGGGAAGAGTATAAACGTAAAGAGAGGGTAAAATCAAATTTTTGATGCATAAAACAATTAATAGGGGCTGAGATCGCTCTTTACCAATGAGATGTCTTAAACTAAGGTATCAGAAGAAAACAGGAGCTTAACAATGTCTGACTTTTTAAGAGAACTAGAAGAAGATATTAAAGAAGAGAGAATTGTCAATTTATGGCGTAAGTATGGAAATTTGGTTATTGGGATAGCTTTGGCAATTGTGATTGGAACGGTGAGCTATACACTTTGGATGTATTTTAAACATAAAAGCCAATTACGTAGCCATGTTTCATTCTCTCAAGCTGTAGAGCTTGTGAATCAAGGAAAAAAAGAAGAGGCTTTAAAAGCTTTTCAGGATATTTCAACGGAGAAGGGAGGGTATGGTAAGCTTGCTTCCCTTTATGAGGCGGCACTTGTGCCAGATCCAGAAACGGTCTATGCGAAAATTTCGCAAAGCAATGCGGGAGATCCTGCTTTAAGCAATTTGCCAAAAGTTTTAATGGCAGCCCGTCCTTCTGCTAATTCAACAGCTTTCGCTGCAATCGAGTCTTTAGCGGCTCCCAATAATGCATGGGCTCCCCTGGCTCTTGAACTTTTAGCGCTGGAAAAACTCAAACATGGGGAGTCAGTTAAAGCTGCAGAGGATTATTTTCGAATTCTTGAACAACCCTTTGTTACGATACCTGAACAAATCCGGGCAAGTTTAATGCTCTCTCAAATTGATGTTCCTTTTTTTGTACAAGAGGAACATGATGAAAAGGAACCGCGCTCATGAAAAAACACATAAGTTTGGTTGTAGCAGCAGCTCTTGCTCTCGCGGCGTGTGATGCTCAGAAAGTTCCTATTACAGGAACGCGTGTGGCTGTCGTAAACTATGAAAATTCAGTTAAGGTTGATGCAGAGGCAAAAGACGTTTCTGTCGTTCTTCCTCCTTCTGAGTTAGGACGAGATTGGCCACAAGTAGGGGGAGGGGCAGAGCATTTTATGCCTCACCTTTCCTTGAAAGATACGATTGAGCCCTATTGGGCCGTCTCCATTGGCTCTGGAAATGGAGAAGGACGGTTCTTATCTTCTCCCATTGTTAATGAAGAAGTCGTTTATGCTTTAGATACAGCAGGGCGTGTGCAAGCCTTCCAGGCTTCTTCAGGAGAAGTACTATGGGAGTCAGATATTTCCCCTGAAGGACGACAAGACGCAATTATTGGTGGGGGGCTGGCATATGGCAACGGAAAAATTTTTGTTACATCTCCTCACGCAGAAGTTTTAGCTCTCGATGCAAAATCTGGCCAAATTCTTTGGCGAATTTTAACCACAAGTCCTGTTCGAGCTGCGCCGACATATGCAGATGGGCGCCTTTACGTCTTAACAATTAGTAATCAGTTAGATATTCTGGATGTTGAGAGTGGAGTACGTTTATGGGAGCATGCGGGGATAACTGAACATGCAGGGCTTCTTGGGACAGCGAGTCCCGTCGTTTCTAAAGGTGTTGTTGTTGTAACGTATTCATCAGGAGAAATTTTTGCGCTTAAATCGGAAAATGGGCATCAACTGTGGACAGAAACTTTAAGCTCAACAAGACGTCCAGACTCTCTTTCTTCTCTTTCTCATATCAGAGCCTTACCTGTGATTGATCAAAACAAAGTAATTGTCATTGGTCATAATCATAAAATGGCGGCCTATGATTTGCGCCGAGGAGAAAGACTGTGGGAGCGAAATATTGGTGGAACACGGACCCCAGCGGTGATAGGGGGATATATTTTTATGGTCAACTCACATAATGAGATTTTATGTTTGACTCGTGACTATGGTCAAGTTGTGTGGGTAAGAAAACTTGATTCCGAGTTGGAAAACCCCCATAAAGTTATTTGGGAAGGGCCGATCGTTGCTGGAAATAAGCTTTATTTAGTCAATACACGAGGTGTTCTCTTGGCCTTAGATCCAGCCAATGGCAATACTCTTGCTGAACGTCAGCTAAATGCATCTGTCTCATTGTCTCCTATTGTAGCTCATGAAACGCTCTACCTCCTGACGGATGGGGGAGAGCTGATGGCG
>JAKBAL010000102.1 GCA_021809225.1 Pseudomonadota bacterium
TCTAGAAACGGGGTCTGGCTTTCATCAATGAAAAGGAGCAGCTCTCCTGCATCTTCATAATCAACTTGTGCCGCAAAGAGGGTTATTGTTTTTAAGCGATCATCCCCGTCACGACGCATGGCAGACGCCGCGATTGAAAGCAAGGTTCCGCCCAAGCAATAACCAACAGCATGTATTTTTTTCTTGGGAATAAGTGTCGAGATAGCCTTCAAAGCCTCCATAATCCCTAAATTCAAATAATCTTCAAAGCCCAAATCCCTATCTTTAGAATCAGGATTCTTCCAAGAAACCATAAAAACCGTGTGATTATGCTCGACCAGATACTTCACTAAGGAATTATGAGGAGATAAATCCAAAATATAATACTTCATGATCCATGCGGGAATAATGAGGACGGGTTCAGCATAAACATCGTCAGTAACAGGGGAATATTGGATTAATTCAATAAGACGATTTTGATAGATGACTTTTCCTGGCGTGATCCCAAGGTTTTTCCCGACCTTGAATTGTTGTGACTGAACGGGAGGGTCTCTCCTCAAAAAGCGTGTTGTATCTTCTGAAAAATTTTTTGCCCCTTTAATCAAATTCATTCCATTGAGATGTACCGTTGTTCTCACAACTTGTGGGTTAGTAAAGGGAAAATTAAGAGGGGCCCACATGTCTATATATTGGCGTGTAAGGAAAGGAAGAACTGCTGAATGATGTTGAGAAACACCCCGAACCGAACTCATTGACTCGTGCCACCATTCTTCGTTTAATAAAAACGCTTGTTGATAGAGATTATAAGGCCATGTTTGCCAACCTTTATCTTCAAATCTTCTATCCTGAGGAGGAGGATTGATACAGCACTCTGTTTTTATTCCACTTATTGCCCATAAAGAATAATCAAATAAGCTTGCACTTTTTCCCAAGGCACTTTCTATAAGGGAGAGCTGCTTACCTGGAGAGATAGAAAGGTGCATAAACCAGTCGAAATAGGCTCCTGCCACTGATGCAGGGGATAAAGCCCAGAATTTTCCGAGTCTAGCATGAAATTCTCGGTCATAAGCTGTTGTGAATTGATGATCAGGTGGGGGTGGAGAATCATTAAAGTAGGTCTTTTTTTCAGTAGAAAACTGAGAGTAAGCAATATCTTCAGATGAGCCCTCCTCGGCGGATTGCTTTTCATCTTTTCTTTTTAAAGACATAAGGTTATCTCTCCATCACTTATTACTTCTTACGAGTCTTGACGCAAGCCAGGGAGTGATTACAAATTTCATCACAAAATCATTCTCTCTTAATTTTATTAATATTTTAATAAGAAGAGAAAGGTGAGTGCCCCTTGTTCTCATCCTCTAAAAGAGGTATACTGTTGAATAACCAAGGAGAATGGGGGCAACATGACGAAGTCAGAGTTAGTTTACAAACTAAACCAACAATTTCAAGAGATGTCTTTGCGAGAAGTTGAAAAAGCGGTCGATGTGATTTTTGGAGAGATAAGTACGGCACTCTCAAAAGGGCATAGAGTTGAATTGAGAGGATTTGGGGCTTTTTCAATTCGGTATCGGGAAAGACGTGTTGGGCGAAATCCTCGGTCAGGGGAAAAGGTTGAAGTTGAAGGTAAATATGTTCCCTTTTTTAAGGCTGGCAAAGGCCTTCGGGAACGCCTTAATAATGGTAAGGATAGTAAGTAAATCCCGATCTGTACTTCTTTCTATCTGACACCTAAAAAAAGGAAGTAGAGGCGCAACTCCTCATGAAATTAACGCTAACCCATTGATTTTACTGGATTGCTTCGTCGCATACGCTCCTCGCAAAGACGCTCCCCCTAGCCGTCATTGCGAGTCTCTGGAAGGGACGAAGCAATCCAGGAACAAAGTTCATTACTTATTTCTCTACCCCAGAGGGTGGTGGGATGCTCCTCATGGACTTAACGCTAACATGTTGATTTTACTAGATCCGTCGGGGTGAGACCTTTGTAAGGATTCAACATAATGGATGAAAAGATTGTTCAATAAGAAAATTAAGGGCAAAGGAGCCATATATGTCCTCTAAGTCACCCCAGATTTATCTTGTGGATGGATCAGGGTATATTTTCAGAGCTTTTCATGCTTTGCCTCCCCTTACCCGTCCGGATGGTACGCCTATTGGGGCTGTGCTTGGGTTTACCAATATGTTGATTAAGCTTTTGAAAGAAAAAAATCCTGACTATTTGGTGGTTGTCTTTGATGCGGCGCGCGAAAACTTTCGTAATGAAATTTACCCTGCTTATAAAGCGAATCGACAAGAAACGCCTCCTGAACTTATTCCTCAATTTTCCTTGATTCGGGAAGCTTGTGAAGCATTTGATGTGCCTTATATCGAAAAGGAAGGGTATGAGGCCGATGACCTCATCGCTACTTACGCTCATTCCCAAGAGGGGGATGTGATCATTGTTTCATCAGACAAGGATCTTATGCAATTGGTGGGGGGGTCTGTGCAGATGCTGGATCCTATCAAAAATCGCATGATTGGCGTCGAAGAAGTTAAAGAAAAGTTTGGGGTTCCTCCAGGGCAAGTCGTTGACGTTCAAGCCCTTGCGGGCGATTCAACGGATAATGTTCCTGGGGTACCGGGGATCGGTATTAAAACGGCAGCCGAGCTTATTCAAACGTATGGCACTTTAGAAAATCTTTTAGAAAATGCCCATGAAATCAGGCAACCTAAACGACGAGAGTCACTTATTGAGTATGCTGAAAATGCTCGAGTTTCAAAAAAACTTGTAAAGCTAAAAGATGATGTTCCAGATGCAGAACCCATCAGTGCTTTTGCCGTAAAGCCCTTCCACCCTGAAAAAGCTTTTGCATTTTTAAAAGAGCAAAACTTCAACGCCCTTATGCATCGCCTTGAAAAAGAGGCGACCATTGCCCCTCGGGGAAAGGCAGAGTATGAACTTATCCAAGAGATTGATGCTTTAAGGAAGTGGATTGAACGTATCCGAAACCTGGGATGTACGGCCTTTGATACAGAGACAACCTCCTTAGATGCAATGGAAGCTCAGCTTGTGGGTGTTTCCTTAGGGACGGAAGCCTCACAGGCTTGCTATATTCCTTTAGGTCACAAGGGGGAAGAGCGAGACCTTTTAAATCCAGGGACGACGCCCAAGCAAATTCCTTTAAGGGAAGCCCTCGATCTTCTGAAGCCGCTTTTGGAAGATCCAGCTATTTTAAAAATAGGTCAAAATATTAAATATGATGCCCTTGTTTTAAAAAAATATGGGGTTGAGATAACGCCCGTGGATGACACGATGGTGATCTCTTATATTCTTGATGGTGCGCAGCACGGCCATGGAATGGATGAACTGGCCAAGCTTCATCTGAATTATGATACCATTAAGTATAAGGATGTGGTGGGTTCAGGACGCGCTCAGGTGACCTTTGATAAGGTCCTCCTTGATAAAGCCCTTATCTATGCCGCTGAAGACGCAGATATTACTTTCCAACTCGAAGCACTCTTAAAACCCCGTCTTTTAACCGAACATCAATGCACGGTTTATGAAACCCTTGAACGTCCTCTCATTCCTGTTTTGGTCAATATGGAATATCGAGGGATTAAAGTGGATCCAATCGTTTTAAAGAAGTTGAGTGGAGAGTTTGAAAAGCGTCTTGAAGACATCGAAAAACACATTCAAGAAGAAGTTGATCAACCCTTTAACGTTGCCTCACCCAAGCAATTGGGAGAAATTCTGTTTGAAAAACTTAAACTTCCAGGGGGAAAGAAGGGAAAGACAGGGGCTTATGGAACGGCCGCTGACGTTCTTGAAAGTCTTTCAGAGCAGGGGTTTAAAATTGCCGACAAGCTTCTTGAATGGCGCCAACTTGCCAAGCTTAAGAGTACTTACACCGAAACTCTCATAAATCAAATCAACCCAAAGACAGGGAGAGTCCACACCTCTTACGCCATGGCCGCAACTTCAACGGGACGTCTTGCTTCCTCAGATCCAAATCTTCAAAATATTCCTATCCGGACCGAGGAAGGCAAAAAGATCCGCTCTGCTTTTGTCGCAGCACCTGGAATGAAGCTCCTCGCCGTCGATTATTCTCAGATTGAACTTCGTCTTTTGGCCCATATGGCTGACCTTCCTGAACTTCAAAAAGCATTTAGAGAAGGCAAGGATATTCATGCAGAAACGGCCTCTCGCGTTTTTGAGGTGCCCCTGTCAGAGATGACATCTGAACTGCGCTACCGAGCCAAAGCCATCAATTTTGGCATTATTTATGGCATCAGTCCCTTTGGCCTTGCCCGTCAACTGGGGATCAGCAGGGAAAGTGCCGCCAAATACATTCAGACATACTTTACAATTTATCCTGGCATTGAAGCTTATATGGAGCGTATGAAAAACGAAGCGCGTGAGAAGGGATACGTCACAACGTTGTTGGGACGACATTGTTTTATCCAGGATATTCATAGCCGTGACCCTAATCGCCGAAATTTTGCCGAACGACAAGCAATTAATGCTCCTCTTCAAGGAGGAAACGCAGATATTATTAAAAAGGCCATGATTAAGCTTGATCGCCTTTTTAAGGAAAAACGTCTTGAGGCCCATATGCTCCTTCAAGTGCATGATGAGCTTATCTTTGAAATTGCTGAAAAAGATCTGAATGAGGCAGGAACACTCATTAGAGAGACGATGGAATCCATCGTCTCTCTTTCTGTCCCCTTAATCGTGGAAGCTCATATAGGTGACACCTGGGCAGAGGTTTAATCGGGATCGAAATACCTATTTTTGCATTCCACAATACAGCTTATGGGGGAGGGTTTCCCTCAAAGCTTTTTTAGGGCTTAGGCGTTGGTGATGTTTTTGTTGCACATTCTATAAAGCACTTCGTTACTGTATCGGAGCGACCCGTACATCCGGTTGGGGTACACTTATTTGCAAGCGACTTGTCCTTCAAATCATACTCGAGTCTTAATGAAAAAGACCTTGAGTGTTTCCCGACTGAAATATTATAATCACAGTCCATTTCTATCTTTGAAGATTCAAAATCATTAATAACAGTTGTTCCCGTGTAACTTAAATCGCCCCGCGGTAAATTCTCCCCTGAAGTTGCTTCTTTCCATGTGCTACGATTGGATATATTAGAAACAATCTCTACCTCTCCCGTGTATTTTCCTTTTTTGTATGTGAGGAGCATTGGTGGTGGGCAAAATAAGCTTGTCGTTTTTGCACGTGCACTTTCATAGCTGCTTCCGACGGTGCATAATAAAAATGCTAAAAATCCTAATTTTATGTTTAATTTATTCATCTCTATCCTCTTTTTTGTTATGGTAAGAATAGAGTCTCATAAATAAATTAAATATGGGTTAATTCAGAGGTTATTAGGAAGATGAGTCTTCAATAATAAAAACCTTCCTCTTGTGGATATCGGAATAAATTCAGCATGACGCGTTTTAAGACGTGTGTTATGAGAAGGGATGATTGACTCTCAAAAATTAAAAACTCTTTTATCCATTTATCAGGATGCAGGCGTGGATGAAGTCATTTCCGTAAACTCCCATAATCGTTTTCAGGAAATTGAAGACACTCTTGCACTGACACCCCTCCTTCAAGAAAAGAAGGGTCCTGCAATAGCGCCTCTCGTTTCCCCTAAAGTTGCCAACAGTACGGCCAATGCGTCAGCTCAGCTGGCTCAAACGTTGGAGGACCTGAGAGCAGCCCTGACGGCCTTTGAAGGATGCGCTCTAAAATACACGGCAACAAATCTTGTTTTTGGGGACGGGAATCCAAAAGCTCGGGTGATGCTGATTGGGGAAGCGCCCGGTGCAGATGAGGATCGGCTGGGCCTTCCTTTTGTCGGGCAAAGTGGACAGCTGCTTGATAAAATGTTTGCAGCCATCGGCCTGACTCGTCAAAGCTTTTACATCACGAATATTATTCCCTGGCGTCCCCCCGGTAACCGCCAACCGACCCCAGCAGAAGCAGATGCATGCCTGCCCTTTGTTCGGCGCCATATTGATCTTGTCAGTCCTGACTTCCTGATTCTCGTGGGAGGGACGGCTACTAAAACTCTTTTGGGAGGTCGTGATGGTATCATGCGTCTTCGCGGGGCTTGGAAAGACTATACTTCAGAAGCGGGAAAAAAAATGAAGGTTATTGCCATTTTTCACCCCGCCTATCTGCTTCGTTCCCCTGGCCAAAAAAGAGAGTTATGGCTTGATCTCATTAAAATTAAGCATACGCTCCTGCAAGCAGGAGTTGAGTTGCGAGATGCCCTCTAGCTCCTCCAAGCATCTTATAGGGGAGCTCTTTTATTCCTAGCGCCTCCGTCTTGACGTTCTACCTTTTTTCAGAGAGGTGGCAGGCCTCTTTCTAACAACCTTAACGGGCTGTTTTTTAATCGTAGTTTTGGGTCGTGCGGCAGGTTTTTTTATAGGTGCCGGCATGCGTCGCGCTGCTTTAGTTGCCGCTGCTTTAGCTGCTGCTGCTTTAGTTGCCGCTGCTTTAGCTGCTGCTGCTTTAGCTGCTGCTGCCTTAGTTGCTGCTGCCTTAGTTGCTGCTGCTTTAGCTGCTGCTGCTTTAGCTGCTGCTGCTTTAGCTGCTGCTGCCTTAGTTGCTGCTGCCTTAGTTGCTGCTGCCTTAGTTGCTGCTGCTTTAGTTGCCGCTGCTTTAGCTGCTGCTGCTTTAGCTGCTGCTGCCTTAGTTGCTGCTGCTTTAGCTGCTGCTGCCTTAGTTGCTGCTGCCTTAGTTGCTGCTGCTTTAGTTGCCGCTGCTTTAGCTGCTGCTGCCTTAGTTGCCGCTGCCTTAGTTGCTGCTGGTTTAGCTGCTGCTGGTTTAGGAGCAACCACTACAGGTTTAGGAGCAACCACTACAGGTTTAGGAGCAGCAGGAACATTAGGTTGCAAAAATTCAAAGGATTTGCCTCGTATTTTTGGGTTAATGGTACTGATGATCTGAGCAGGATTAAGGTTACCCTGTTTGATAGAGGAGGTATTCACTAATGTAACGTGAGGGTCAAATTTAATGGGGTGAGTATCACTGTAAAATCGGTAATTTGTTCCATGCAAGGCATTATAGTTTTGAAGTCCATCAAAAAGAGCAAGATTGATGGTCTTAAACTTTGCAACCTCTGTAGCTTGAGGAACAAGGACAAGTGGGCAGGCTAGGGGACTTCGATTCACTGTGTAGGGTTTAACTGAGTCTGCAGTGAAAGTTGTTCCAAAAAAATGAGCGTTTGCAATCGCTGTGAGGTGTGTATTCAATGCAGTATAATCATTTTGATTGACGCCTTTGATCCAACCAAGTGTTACGTGATAAGCATCGGGCTTTACTTTACCAGGGATGTTATTCTTAACAATGTTATCATACAGTACCTGCTTTTTGTGAGAACTTAGGTTATATGTTGTTACTATGTCTCTGGTATTTTGTTGAGGGGCTGGATTTTGTAACGAATTAATGAAAGTTTGTAACGCGGTTTTTGTCTTCCTGTCCTTGAGGGTACCGAAGAATGGGCCTGCCAATTTTCCCTTTATACCAGGAAGTGTTTGCTGTAGATC